>JAFGKA010000143.1 GCA_016928855.1 Phycisphaerae bacterium | reverse complement strand
TCGAACTCGCCGGGCTTCTCGACGAAGACCTTGCGGATCGCGCCGGTCATGGCGAGCCGGTTGTCGGTGTCGACGTTGATCTTGCGCACGCCGTGCTTGATGCCCCGCTGAATCTCTTCGATCGGCACGCCGTAGGTTTCCTTCATGTCGCCGCCGTACTGGCGGATGATCGCGAGCAGTTCCTGCGGCACGCTCGACGAACCGTGCATGACCATGTGCGTGTTCGGCAGCCGCTTGTGAATCTCCTCGATGACGGTCATCACCAGCACTTCGCCGGTCGGCTTCTTCGTGAACTTGTAGGCGCCGTGGCTCGTTCCGATCGCAACCGCCAGCGCATCGACACCGGTCCGTTTCACGAAATCGCCCGCCTGATCCGGATCGGTCAGGTGCTTGAGCGCTTCTTCGCTGCTCATGCCGGCGCCGTGGCCATCCTCGATGCCGCCGAGGCAGCCGAGTTCGCCCTCGACCGTCACGCCCTTGGCGTGGGCGGCGTCGACGACCTTCTTCGTGACGTTGACGTTGTACTCGTACGTGGACGGGGCCTTGCCGTCTTCCTGGAGCGAACCGTCCATCATGACCGACGTGAAGCCTTGCTCAATCGCGCTGAGACAGGTTTCCGGCGAATTACCGTGGTCCTGGTGCATGGCGATCGGAAGTTTCGGGTGCAACTCGGCCGCCGCCAGCATCAGATGCCGGAGGTAGGCGTCGTTCGTGTACGTCCGCGCCCCGCGCGAGGCCTGCACGATCACCGGCGACTCGGTCTCCTCGGCCGCGGCCATGATCGCCTGGATCTGTTCCATGTTGTTGACGTTGAACGCAGCCACGCCATAGCCGTTCTCAGCCGCGTGATCCAACAGAATTCGCATCGGTACCAGTGGCATGATCCACAATCTCCTTACACTTGCTGTACACTTGTCGCCAGGATTCCCCCTCGCCACGCCCTCAGTAAGGCCGATAGTCTACCACCACCCGCCCCGATTTGCATCCCCCCGACACCAGCCCATCGCCTAGGGGTGCGTCCGCCAAGGGGTGGCATGGGTCCCGACGTACGTCGGGAGAGGGTTTGCCCGTGTTCTGTCAACCGTGTACGACCGGCGCCGTGCCTGCCAGTACTGTCTTCCCGTTCTGCGTCTCTGTCCCTGTGTGCCATTACCCCTTCTTCCGGGCAAACGGCTACAATCCATGGCGAGGCAAACCCCCGAACCGGGCCGGACTGTGCCCGTCAGGTGATGCGATGTCGATTCTCTCCGCTGCGATGACGCTGTTTCTGGTGATGGACCCGGTGGGCAACGTCCCGATGTTCGCCGGACTGCTCAAGAATGTGGAGCGGCGGCGGTGGTCGTGGGTGATCTTCCGCGAGAACGTCATCGCGCTGGTGACGATGTTGTCCTTCCTGTTCCTCGGGCCGACGCTGATGGGCCTGCTGCACATCGAAGAGCCGGCCCTCAACGTAGCCGGCGGCATCGTCCTGCTGATCATCGCCCTTCGGATGATTTTCCCACGACGCGACCTCGGCGCGCCGGAAGGCGACGAAGGCGAGCCGCTGATCGTGCCGCTGGCGATTCCGCTGATCGCCGGCCCGTCCATCATGGCGGTCATCATGCTCATGGCGACGCGGGCGCCCGAGCAGCGGATGCTCTGCCTGGGCGCCCTGTTGTTAGCGTGGGCGGCAGGGCTGCTGATTCTGCTCTCCGCCGGGCGGCTTCAACGGCTGCTCGGCCGGCGGGGCCTGATTGCCACGGAACGGCTGATGGGCATGATCCTCGTCGTCGTCGCCGTCCAGATGGCCATGAGCGGCATCGAACGATTCCTCAACCACGTTCATTGACACGCCGCCTACCGCCCGCCGATCACGGTAACGCTCGGCGGTTGAAGCGTCCGCAGCCACCGCGCCAATTCTTCCTGCCGCACTCGGGCCTGCTCATAGGCCTGCCGGACAAGCGGCAGTTCCCAAAGCACCGACCGCTCGTATTCGTCGGCCTTGGTCAACAGCTCTTTCATCCTTTCGGCCTTCTCGCGCGCGACACGCAATCGGGCCTCGCATTCCGCCGACGAGATCGACAGCTCGGCCAACTCGGCGTTCAAGCGATTGAGTCGTTCGCCACCGGCTTCGCGCGCCGCCGCACTGCGCCGCTCGGCCAGTTCCGCCTGAATCATCACCGCCTGGGTCTCAGCTTCCGCCACTTCTTGATGGGGCACCCGGCCGGCCGCGGCCAGTTTCCGGAGGTTTTCCAGTTGCTCGCGGTTCGCCTTGAGCTTCTGCTCGAGCGCCTTGGCCATCAGATCCTGTTCGGTCTCTTGCGTTGCGCGGGCGCCGGACTCGGCAATCTGCTTCTCGATCGCCTCTCGGCGGGCTCGTTCGCCGGCCATGCGCATTTCGAGTTCCTGCAACTCCTGTGTGAGGGCCCGGTCGCGATCAAGAACCGCCTCGCGTGCGAGATCCTGCTGACCAGCCTCGGTCGAGTATGCACGTCGCATCTTCTGCAACTCATCCAACCTCGTCCGAGCCAGCTCGACCTCGTGGTCGGCCGCCTCGACCCGCCTGCGAGCCTGTTCTTCCTCGGCATTGTGGGCATTAATGAGCGCCGTCTCGAGACGGTCACAAACCGCCGCCATGAACTCCTCAGCGCCTTCGAGGAGATCGACAGTCACCGCAAGCTGGCCGACAACGCTGTTGGTGCCGAGCCGGTACGACGCATCGCCAATCGGCGTCCTTGCCGGCATGCCGTATCCCGCCCCGGCCATCATGCCACCGCCACCACTGCCCATCATTCCCATGCCGCCCATCCCGGGAGACATGCCGTCCAGCGGAGTTTCGGCCGGAGGGGCGACGCCGGTGCCTGGTTCGGCTGCCGCCGTAAGCCTGCCGAACCGGAGCGTGAACGCGAAATCCTCACTGCCGAAAACATTCCGAAACGCCTCGTTGCCCACGCCGGCGCTCTTGAGCAACATCTCGACGATGTCGCGATTCAGCGGCAGCACCGTCGGATCGCACGTGACCTTGATCAGGCAACTCGCCTCGCTTGTCTGGGACAGCGCAGCGCGCACTGGCGCGGGCGCCGCCGTGGGCTCGGCAGACTGCGCCACGGCCACAATCGAGAACATCGCCACACAACCAACCGCCAGCATCTTTCGTGTATTCATAGTTGATCTCCCTTGAGAGTTTCGATCTCGGCAAGCCGCTGTCGTGCCACGGCGGCGGACGGCGAGTCGGGAAACAGGCGAATCGCCTGCCGATAGGATTCGATCGCGGACTCAGGCAGGTTCAGCTCCCGCAGCATCCGGTCCGCCTGATAGACAATCGTGAACGCTGCCTGATCCATCTCACGCCGTACCTCGTCGACCGCGTCGGGACCATCGATCACCCGTTGCAGCGCCGCCACCTGGTCCTGTCGCTGCCGCTCGGCGGCCAGTTGACGAGCCAGAGCCAGAGCCGCGTCGGCCTCCTGGCGCAGGGCCGCAATTTCCGCACGGAGTTGCGTAACCTCATTTTGCGTCGCAGGCTGGGGCCCCGTCGCGATCGGCGACTCGGCGGTCGGACCGGCCTGCGGCATCAGGAACCGGCTCCCGACGGCCAGCACGACCATGGCCGCCGCCGCCGCTCCGCCGACGGCCCGAAGCGTCCGCCGTCGGCGAGCCAGCCGCCGCACGTGACCAGCCAGATCCGCCGGCGCGATCGGCGGCGGGCTGGCTGCCCGGTCGGCGGCTCGCAGCAATTGCTCAATCGAATCCGTCATCCGTCATGTTCCTCGACCAGCGAGGCCAGTCGTTCTTTCAGCCGAGTTCGCGCCCGATGCAGTCGGACGCCGACAGCGTTCTCCGTAAGCCGCAGCATAGCCGCGACTTCGGCCACGGGCATTTCCTCCAGGTATCGCAGGACAACGACCTCGCGATATCGCATCGGCAGCGCCCGGATCGCCTGGCGGACCTGCTCGAATCGTTCGCGGGTCATGGCCGGCTGATCGGCGGTGCCGGCCGCGAACTCGCTTGCTGACGCCTCTGCCGCCCGCCGAAGCCACAGCCATCGTCGGCGCTGGTGCTTGCGAGCAGTGTTGACCGTGATGCGAAACAGCCACGAAGCCAGGCTCGCCTCGCCTCGGAAGCGGACGAGCCCACGGAACGCGGCCAGGAACACATCCTGCACCACGTCATCCGCATCGCCCGACCACCCGAGCAGTCGATACGCCAAGGCAGCCACGCGGGCACGATGCCGCGCGACAAGCCGATCGAACGCCGACGCGTCGCCCCGGCCGAACGCCTCGACCAACTCCTGGTCGGCGGTTTCGGCCGGGCGGCACACCGGCGATGCCGTCGCCACTTTCAGGCTGCTCGCCATAGCCACATAGTGTAGACCCCGCCGCGACAAATGCATTACAGGAAAAAGCTGGAAAGAGGCGCAAAGGGGCAGGCCCGCCAGACCAAAGGCCAGAGGGTCTGCCCGAGTTCGCTCCGGCTGCGAGGCAGCCTCCGAGACATGCCGCCAGCGGGTAGCCTCGTCGGAGGGCTTTAGGATGCCTGCAGGCGCTTGAGGAGCCGCCGCACCTTCTCGACGTTCGGATTTTCGATCTGCTCGAAGATGGCCAAGGCCTGTTGAGCCAGTTCGATCGCCTTGGCTCGGTTGTCGAGTTGCTCGTACGCCAAGGCACTGTTGCCCAGGGCGCTCCCTTCGCCCCGCCGGTCGCCGATCTCGCGGACGATCACGAGTTGCTGCTCATAGAACTCGATGGCCCGGCGAACCTCGCCCAAAT
>JAFGKA010000142.1 GCA_016928855.1 Phycisphaerae bacterium | reverse complement strand
CCCTGGCAGTCGAAGATCCGGTTGAAGGCTTCGTAGACGCTGTTGTATTCGTGGGGCCAGAGCCGCGTTTCGCGATGGGGGTCCATCCAGGGGTGCATGCTCGAGGGCATCAGCATGCCACCGAGGGGAGCGAGGTGCTGGCCGGCTCGCGCCAGATGCCGCTCGAAGCGCTCAGCCCACCCGGCGAGCGTCGGGACCGGCTCGGTCGTCTTGAGTTCGAGCACGTGCAGCACGAGTTCGTTGTTCCAACTGACGTCGGGGAACTCGATTTCGCCGGTGATCGTGCCGGCTTCCGCGGCCAGGACGCGATCTGAGATCGGCAGCACATCTAGGCGTCCGGCATCGACGATCATGTATTCGAGTTCGATGCCGATGCCCTCAAACAGATGCAGGGGCGGCGATTCAGACATGCCTTCGCCCTCGGCTTCGGAGGCGTTCGATCCGCCGGATGAACGACAGGATGATCGCGTCGTACAGTTCGTCCTTGAGCACGCGGTCTTCGCACCGCGCATCGAGGTTCGGGTTGTCGTTCACTTCAATCACATACACTTTCTTGCGGATCACTTTGAGGTCGACGCCGTAGAGGCCGTCGCCGATCAGGCGGGCGGCACGGACGGCCGTCCGGACGACCTGTGGCGGGGCATCGGCGACCGCGACGGTTTCCGCCTTGCCTTCGAGCGATTCACCGGTGGTGCGCCACTTGACGATCTGCCAGTGGTTGGGTGCCATGAAGTACTTGCTGGCATAGAGCGGCTTGCCGTCCAGCACGCCGATGCGCCAGTCAAAATCGCTGGGGACAAACGCCTGGGCCACGACGACTTCCGACTTGGCCAGCAGCTCCGCGGCCTTGGCGATGAAGGCGTTTGCGTCGGCGGCTTTTGTTACGCCGAGCGAGAACGCGCTGTCCGGCTGTTTGAGCACAACGGGGAAGGTGAGTTGTTCGGCCAGCGGCTCGACGTTATCCCGGTGGACGACGACGGTTGCCGGCGTCGGCACGCGGTGGAGCTTGAGGAGTTCGGCCAGATAGACCTTGTTCGTGCATCGGGCGATCGAGAGCGGGTCATCGATCACGGCGAGCCCTTCGGCGGCGGCGCGCCGGGCGAAGCGATACGTGTAGTTGTTTACGAACGTCGTGGCCCGGATGAAGAGTGCGTCGAATTCCGAGAGACGTGCATAGTCATCCCGTGTAATCAACTCGGCTTCCATCGCGTGGCGGCGGGCGGCTCGGACGAACTTGCGGATGGCCGGCAGGTTCGAGGGCGGCGTGGTTTCCGTCGGATCGTGCAGAATCGCCAGGCAATGGCGTGGCGACGGTGAGGCGCGAAACGCCCGCATGCGGCGGGCAAGGTATTTCTCCGCGGCCTCGATGACCTGTTCGTGATGCGACGGGGGAATTTCGCTGGCGGGAATCGGGCGGACGCTCTGCAGATACCAGTCCCCGTTTCGTTTGGTGAACAGGGCGCGGAGCAGGGGGCTTCGGAACCGGCTGAAGAGACGCCGGCCGAGTTCCTTGTCGCGCTGGGCGAGTGTCCGGCCGAAGTAGATACTGAGGATAAAGCGGTCGAGGCGAATGCGCCGGAACGTCTTCTGGATCAGCTCGTTGAGGTCTTCGGCGATGGTCCGGACGAGCGTGGCCGATTTCATGTTCTGAATCGTGCTGACGTCGGGTTCGGGTTTCTGCGCCCGGGCTTCGGCCAGCAGCGAGACGTAATAGCCGAGACTCTGGTAGCTGTAGGAACGGCACAGATTGACCACCCGCGTGTTCGTTCTGCGGTGGTACGACGGATCGCTGAGGTACTGTCGCGCGGCGACGACCTCGACGCCGCGGATCGATAGCGGCCAGTTGGCGGGGTTGTTGACGACGATCAGGATCGACATGCCGGTTCACCCTTGCCGGAGGTTGCCGGCGCCACGAGCAGCATCTTGGCGTCGGACGTTACGATTCCGAGCATCATGGCGCTGATGAGCCGGTCGAGGCCGACCACGTAGCTGTGGCTGCCGGCGGGATTCGGCGCGTGGCGATAGGGATCGGCCACGCGTGCCGTTCGGGCCCGCAGATCCACGCCGTGCACGACGACGAAGTGGCCGGTCGGACTGCCGTGCGTATCGTCCGGTTCGCAGTCCGCCGGCCGTTCGCGCATGCAGCGATAGAGCCATGTGGCGCTGAGGCCGACGATAATGGGGACATGTTGGGCGAGGATGCCGGCCATCAACTCCGCGGTGATATCTTCCATGCAGACCTGGCCGCCGCGTCCGAGGTAGTCGAGGTAGGCCTGCGTGGTGTCGCGGAGTCTCGGGTCGTCCTTGGCATCGACCTGGGCCCGTAGCCGCTCCTGTATCGGCGGTGCGCCAGGTCCGAACCAGGTCGGATCGAACATGACCAGGTCGCAGGTGTAGATCGTCGTGCGATAGCCGCGCTGCAGCGCGTGCAGCGCCAGCAGCACGGCGAGTGTTCCGCCATCGGGCAGCCCCGACACCTCCGCCAGCATACGGTCGAGCGGTACCGGGTCGCCGTAGTGCTGGTACAGGGCATGCAGGCAGGCGAGGCCGCACGTGGTCTCGGTCGGCTGCGGCGTGATCGCGAATTCGAAGTCTGCTTTCAAAATGCACAAGCCTCCACTGGAACGCTCCGGCTCAGTATCTTTGCCGGCGCAGAGAGGGGCTCTCAGGCAACAAGGAGCCAGACCTCAGCCGCGGGCGTTCGGACACGCCAATGATACTCGTGCCGATGCCCGGCAGGCAACGCGGCGAATCACGGGTGGGGAGAATTCACCATTCTTTTCGTGGGCAATCGAGGAACCGCAGACCGCCCGTTCGCATCTTGGGGGGTAGCCGTACGCGAGCTACAATAGAGTTGTCAAGGCGGCTCGTGTCGAGGGATTCGGCGGCGGGTCCCCGGCAGAGCGGGTATGTTGCCGGCGGCGAGGGCACAGGACATGATGGAAATGGACGGACAGGCGTCGGGAACGGATCTTTCGACATCGTCACAGGCGGTGGCGGAATCGGCCGGTGCGGGGCTGCGTGTAGAGCGGGGCGTCTGTTACGTCCTCTTCGCGTTCGACATCGGTTTTTCCGTCAACCTCGATGAAGCCGAACGCCGGGTTGCTGAGACGAGCGAGCGGCGGACGATCCGGGGCAAGCGGCATGCGCCGGCCTGGTTCGAATACGATCCGCCGCCTGTACGAGTGTATCTTGACATCGCGCCGGTCGTGGTCGGTGCATTTGCGACCGCGGACTCGCTCGAAGCGATGCTGTATGATTTCGGCGTGATCTCGGTGACGTATCGGATTCCACTGCATGGGACGCTGGCAGATCTGTTGGCGCTGAGCGACGAGCTGTACGACAACGAGGAGTTGCTCGGGCGTGCCCGGCGCCATGTACAGGATCTGCTTTCGGCGATCATGCCGGCGGTGACCAAGCCGCAACTGTCGGAGCTTGTCGAGGACTATGTCATCTATCAGATCGAGTCGTTGAGTCCGGAGATTGCGCCGGTGTGCGTCCTGCGCGAACACGCGTCGCTGCTCGCGCAGATTCTCCGGGCGGAGCGCGTGCCGTTGTCCGAGCAGGAAGTGCACGATGCCCTGGCCTGTCGGCTGTCGTTCGGGGCGGATGACGTTGTGCTGGTCGACTGGAATGCGGCGGCCGTGTTTGACACGGACGCGGATGATGTGCGCGGCGTGCTGGAATATGCGAATGTCGAGCTGCTCGAGATGCGGTATCTCGATGATCAGTTGGATCGGGCGCTGGAGGAATCCTATGCCGGTCTGGCCAAGCCGACGTCGATCTGGAAGGTGCTGTGGACGTCGCCCAGCGGGCGCATGCGTCGCATTGCCGAGCTGCACATGGATGCGGCGGTCTTATTTGAGGGCGTCAACAACGCGCTGAAGCTGGTCGGCGATCAGTACCTCGCGCGCCTCTATCGCGCCGTCTCGCAGCGGCTGCATCTGGAAGACTGGGACGCCAGCATCCTTCGCAAGCTTCAGTCGCTCGACAGCATCTACGAGAAGATGGTAGGCCACGCCTCCAACCGCCGCCTCGAAGTCCTCGAATGGATCATCATCTTCCTGATCGCATTTTCGACGCTCGTCTCGGTTTTGCTGACGTTGATGGTGTATTGAGAGTGCTGGTGCGGCGGGGACCTGTGTGCCATTGCTTTGTGAGCAGTGTCTCTTAAATGTCGCAAAGGTGTCAGACGCGTTGTCAGGTGTGCTGCCCCGATGTGTGCGTTGCAGGCTTCGCGCAACGGACAACGGCGCAATGTGCGAAGACGGCCGGCAGCGACGCCGGCCGTCGCGCGCCCGCGCCGTCATGTCGAGGCAAGAGCAGTGAAACGAGGCGGATATCCGCTCCGACGGGGTATCCGAACGAGGCGCGGCAGTGCAAATTGTGAAGACGGCGGGCGAGACGCCGGCCGCTACGCTGGCGCAACGACTGTGTGCCTTTGTGCCTCTGTCCTTTGTCCTGTCTTTCGCTACTTCGCCTCCTGCCGCATCGCCGACGACGACGGCGACACGTGCAGCGGTTCGGTCGTGAACAGCAACGACGCGGGGCAAGGTGGACCGTGCCGGCGGTGGCACCGAACAATGGTGTCCGTGAATCCCGCCGGTCGATACCCGTAGAGGGCGACAGCGGGGATGTAACACTTTGCCCCGGAGAGAGTTATGGATGAACACTTAACCTGGGTGGTTCATGCTCGAAAACATGCGGTATTGCTTGATTTCGGACCGAAAACAGGGGACAATGAGCGGCTGTTCGAGAACATTTCGATGGCGCGAGGGAAGGTCGCGTCGGGGGCGGGCTGGCGGTTCACGCGAAACCGGAAGACGCATTGACGAACGGTCAGGAGGAGAAGGTGGCCATGTCTGGTGGACGGCGCATTAGCTGGCGGGCTTATGTAGCGGTTTTTGTGGTGGTCAGCCTGGTTGCATCGGCCCGGGCCGGGACGTTGTACGTCTCTCTCGCCGGCGACGACGCCAACGACGGTCAAAGCTGGGCGACGGCCAAGCGCACCGTGCAGACGGGGCTAAATGCCGCAGTCTCGGGCGAGCAGGTTTGGGTCGCCGCTGGCACGTACGTGGAGAACATTACGCTCAAGGACGGTGTGGCTCTCTATGGTGCGTTTGCCGGCAACGAGGACCCGGCCATATTCGATCTGGCTGACCGGGACTTCGCAGCGAACGAGACGATTCTCGACGGCAACTCGAACGGCAGCGTCGTTACCACAGCCCAAGGGGCGAGCGAAACCACCCGGATCGACGGCTTCACGATCCGCAATGGCATCGCTTCTTCTGGCGGCGGGATCTGCTGTTCCTCCTATTCCTGTCCGACGATCGCCAACAACACGATCACGGCGAACACGGCGTCTTCCTCCGGCGGCGGGATCTGCTGCAGCGCCGGTTCATTCCCGATGATCGCCAACAACACGATCACGGGAAACACGGCATCTTCCTCCGGCGGCGGGATATACTGCGCCTCCTCTTCTGCCCCAACGATCGCCAACAACACGATCGCGGGAAACAGCGCTGACTCCGGTGGCGCGATTTGCTGCGACTACTATTCCTCCCCGACGATCGCCAACACGATCATCGCATTCAATTCGTCGGGGGTCTACAATGCGGGATCGGGCATGCCCGTCCTGCGCCACAACTGCGTATTCGGCGACGGCGACTACGACTATTCGGGAATCACCGACCCGACGGGGACCGACGGCAATATTTCGGCTGACCCGAGGCTGGCCAGCGTTGTGTACGGCAACGTGCACATTCAGCCGGATTCGCCTTGCGTGGACGCTGGGGACAATGCCTACGCCCTCGGGGATTACGACATGGACGGTCAGCCCAGGATCCAGCCCGCCAGCGGGACGGTGGACATCGGCGCCGATGAATCTGACGGGACGCTCTGGCCCGAGTACCCCGACGTGATTGTGCGCGTGAGCCCGGATGGCGATGACGCTAACGATGGTTCATCCTGGACCCAGGCCAAGCGAACCGTGCAGGCGAGTATTGACGCCGCCAGTGCGGCAGGCGGCGACGTCTGGGTGCGGGCGGGTACGTACTATGAACGGATCACGTTGCGTCCGTACGCACACATTTACGGTGGCTTCGCGGGTACGGAGAACGCGCGGGATGAGCGCGACTGGGCAACGAACGAGACGATTCTGGACGGCCGGGCTCGCGGCAGCGTGGTGAGCATCGAAGTGGGCTGGCAGGCCGGTACGATCGACGGCTTGACGATTCGCAATGGTAGAGCTCCCCGCGGCGGCGGGATCTACTGTGACTCTTCGTCCCCGATGATTGCCAACAACACGATCACGGGAAACACGGCATTTCAATACGGCAGCGGGATCTACTGTGATTCTTCGTCCCCGATGATCGCCAACAACACGATCACGGGAAACACGGCATTTCAATACGGCGGCGGGATCTACTGTGACTCTTCGTCCCCGACGATCGCCAACAACACGATTGGCGGAAACACGGCAAGCGGAGACTACGCTTCCGGCGGCGGGGTCTACTGTTGCAGCGGCTCCTCTCCGACGATCGCCAGCAACACGATCGGCAGAAACACAGCATCTTACCATGGCGGCGGGATCTGCTGCGAAGCTTCCTTCCCGATGATCGCGAACAACACGATCAGGGGAAACGCGACAAGCGGAGGCTACGCCAACGGCGGCGGCGGGATCTACTGCGGCTACTCTTCGTCCCCGACGATCGCGAACAACACGATCAGGGGAAACACGGCAAGCGGAGACTACGCTTCCGGCGGCGGGATCTACTGCAACTCTTCCTCCCCGACGATCGCCAACAACACGGTCAGGGGAAACGCGGCAAGCGGAGACTACGCCAACGGTGGCGGGATTTGCTGCGATTCTTCCTCCCCGACGATCGCCAGCACGATCATCGCGTTCAATTCATCGGGCTTCTACCGAACAGGATTTGGCACGCCGCCCATCCTGCGACACAACTGCGTGTTCGGCAACACCAGCTACGACTACTCGGGAATCACCGATCCCACGGGGGCCGACGGCAATACTTCAGCCGACCCGAGGCTGGCCAGCGTGACTTACGATAACTTGCACATCCAGCCGGATTCGCCCTGCGTGGACGCCGGGGACAATGCCTACGCCTTCGGGGATTATGACATGGATGGCCAGCCCAGGATCCAGCCCGTCGGCGGAACGGTGGATATCGGCGCCGATGAATCTGACGGGACGCTCTGGCCCGAGGACCCCAACGTGATTGTGCGCGTGAGCCCGGATGGCGATGATGCCAACGATGGCTCATCCTGGCCCCAGGCCAAGCGGACCGTGCAAGCGGGCGTTGACGCCGCCAGCGCTCCAGGTGGCGACGTCTGGGTGCGGGCGGGTACGTACTATGAACGGATCACGTTGCGTCCGTACGCTCACCTTTATGGTGGCTTTGCCGGTGCGGAGAACGTGCGGGAGGATCGCGACTGGGCAACGAACGAGACGATCCTGGACGGCCAGGCCGGCGGCAGCGTGGTGAGCATCGAAGTGGGCTGGCAGGCCAGTACGATCGACGGCTTCACGATCCGCAATGGCGGCGCTTCCAACGGCGGTGGGATTTACTGCGACGCTTCTTCCTCCCCGACGATCGCCAACAACACGATCACGGGGAACACGGCATCTTCCTCCGGCGGCGGGGTTTACTGCAACAATGCCTCCCCGACGATCGCCAACAACACGATCATGGGAAACACGGCATCTTCCTACGGCGGCGCGATCTACTGCAGCGCCGGTTCATCCCCGATGATCGCCAACAACACGATCACGGGGAACACGGCGTCTTCCTCCGGCGGCGGGATCTATTGCGGCTCCTCTTCCTCTCCGACGATCGCCAACAACACGATCACAGGGAACACGGCGTCTTCCTCCGGCGGCGGGATCTGCTGCTGGTCTTCCTCTTCGATGATCGCCAACAACACTATCACGGGAAACATCGCTTCCGCCGGTGGCGGGATCTGCTGTGGCGATTCCTCTCCGATGATCGCCAACAACACGATCACGGGAAACACGGCGAACTACTCCGGCGGCGGGATCTACTGTTGGTCCTCCTCTCCGATGATCGCCAACAACACGATCACGGGAAATACGGCAACCGGTATCTACGGTGGTGGCGGCGGGATCTACTGCGAACGATCCTCTTCGAGGATCGCCAACAACATGATCACGGGAAACACGGCAACCGGCTACGGCGGTGGGATCTGGTCCAGCTACGATTCCTCTCCGATGATCGCTAACAACACGATCACGGGAAACAACGCCGGCTCCGGCGGCGGGATCTACTGTAAGTCTTCCTCCCCGACGATCGCCAACACAATCGTCGCGTTCAATTCGTCGGGCATCTCCAATACGGAAACGGGTACGCCCATCCTGCGCCATAACTGCGTATTCGGCAACGCCGAGTACGATTATTCCGGAATCACCGATCCGACGGGGACCGACGGCAACCTCTCGGCTGACCCGCTGTTCGTGCGGACGCCGGACGCCGGCCCCGACGGCGTATGGGGCACGACGGACGACGACCACGGCGATCTGCATCTGAAGGCTGGCTCGCCGTGCGTGGATGGGGGCGACAACACGCTGGTGCCCGTAGGAGCCGTCAACGATCGAGACGGCCATCCGCGGATCGCCGACGGCGATGGCAACGGCTCGGCCGTCGTCGACATGGGCGCCTATGAATACCCGGCGATTCCGCCGGATTTCGACTTCGACGGCGACGTGGACCTGACGGATTTCGGCGCGTTTGCGGCCTGCTTCAACGGGCCGAACAGGCCGCCGGCGCCTGGTTGTGCTGTTAACGCCGACTTGGACGACGACACCGATGTAGACCTGTCGGACTTTGCTATCTTTGCCAGTTGCTTCAACGGCCCCAACCGGCCGCCGGCAGCGGGTTGTCCGTAGCGATCCTTATTTGGCCGATCGTCTCACTGGGTTGAAGTGTAGAAGAAGAAGAGGAAAGAGAGAGGTATCGCCCGGCCCGTACACCGGCCCTAAAAGGACCGGCCTATGGACCCGCCTGCGGCGGGCAAGGCCGCTGAAGCGGCCAATGGGCGGGCATAGACCCGCAGAAGGCGGGTAACAGCAAGTTCTTGAGCAGTGCTCGTTTGCGTCGCACGCTGGTGGGCGAGTGTTTCAACGTTGTCTTCAATGACTCGTTACGTGTTGAATTTCGTGATGAAATGTAGCGGCCGGCGTCCTCGCCGGCCGTGGCACGCCCACGCCGTCATGCCGAGGGAAGAGTCGTGAAGCGAAGGCGGATATCCGCTCCGACGGCGTATCCGAACGGAGCGCGGCAGTGCAGATCGCAATCCCGGCCGGCGAGACGCCGGCCGCTACGCTGGCGCAACGACTGTGTGCCTTTGTGCCTCTATCCTTTGTCCTCTCTTCCGCTACTTCGCCACCTGCAGCATCACCGGGCCGAGGAGGCCGCTTTCGACTAGCGGCGTTTCGGCGGTGAGCTTGCGGATGTTGGTGTTGGTGCGGCGCTGTTCGGGCGGGAGTGAGGCGTCGCCGATGACGCGGTTTGGCCAGAAGTTGACGACCTCGACTTCGAGCCGGTTGCCCGTTGGCCGCACGGCGTTGGTGATGTCCACGCGGAACGGCATCGTCCACAGGATGCCGAGTTCCTTGCCGTTGAGGCGCACGTCGGCGAGCTGCCGCACGTTGCCCAGGTCGAGCCAGAGCCGGCTGCCGGGGCTGGCCGCAAACGAGGCCGGCAGATCGAACGTTTTCTCGTACGTTGCCGTGCCGGAGTAGAAGCGGATGCCGTCTTCCGGCCGCGTCGTCCAGCTCACCAGCGAGTCGAACTCGACTGACGCCGGCCCGCCCCATATCGGGTCGAAGCGCACCGTCCACGGGCCGGTTACTTCGCTGACATACATAAATGTGGCGAAGTTGCGGTCGTTCGGCGTCGCCGGCGCTGCCGGGGCATCCTTGCGGAACAGCACGAAACACGAGCCGTACGGGATGAATTCCAGTGGCACGCTTGTCCGGCCGTCGGCCTGCGAGAACACCGGCAGTGCGCGCACCTGCCCCGTCAGGGCATCCCAGAGCTGCGGCGGCCTATTGTCGATGCGGAAGCGCACATCGGCCGTGACCATGCGTTCAGCGCGGTTGCTGATGAAGTAGATGTCCGTCTGGCCATCGCGACGGTGGATGTATTCGAGCACCGGCTCATCCGGCTTGGCCTCGATCGTTGTGCTGTCGCCGGTCAGCGTGAACTCGAAATCGGGCTCGATGCCGTCGGCCAGCAGCACCTCGCGGGCGGTCTTACCCCAGATGATGCGGCCCTTGCCGACAGGGTGCTCGGTGATGCTCTCGCCATCGCAGTTGCCCCAGAGTTCCGCCGCCAGCCGCGTGACCTCCTCATCGCAGGCCGGATAATCCTGCAGGCTCATGGCCGCTTCAGGCTTGCGGCCGATGACCGTGGCGCCTGCGGTGACGAGTGCCTTCACTTGCCGCAGTACCGGAAGCGAGATCGCCGGGTGAGCGCGCAGCACCAGCACGCGGTAGCGCATCCCGTCCGGCAGCACGATGTGGCCATCCTCGACCCGCATCCGGGTCAGCACGACCTCTTCGGTCGCAACGTCATAGTCATAGCCCGGTAGCACGTGTGCCGGATCGGAGCGGCGGAGCTGCGCGAAGTTCGGCACGTGGTCGCCGTAGTAATACACCGCGTCGGCGACGAAGAGCCCTTGCTGCATCAGGAACTGGCAGCGGTTGAGATACGCCAGGAACGGCGCCGACTTGCTCCACCACGTTGCGTTCGGGTTGAAGTGCGTGCCGGCGAAGTATTCCTGGCCGGGCAGGCCCATCGACGCCGGCGAGCAGGTGAACGCATGCCAGACGAGCAGGTTGAGCCCCTCGCAGATCGCCCGGTCGAACGACGGCTTGAGGTTGTCCCAGAGCGTTTCCTGCCAGTGCGGGCCGATCGTCGTGAAGCCTTCGGCCAACACCAGCCGATGGCCGTACGTATGGGCGGCCGACGCCGGCTGTTTGACGAAGAAACGGTTTACGTCGCCGACGCGATGCCGCCACGAGCGGGCCCAGAACTCGGACATCGGCGCATCGTTCATGCCCAGGCAGCGGAGCGAGTCGATCGGCACGGTGTGCGGCCCGCCCGACTCGGGATGCAGCCGCAGTCCGTGCTTGTGCGCCAGCTCGCGGAAGATGGCATAGTGGTTGTCGATGGCCAGGTCACCCATCGTCTTGCGCCAATCGTGCAGGAAGCGGTTGGTGATCGAGCGGCTGTTGACGATTCGCCCTGCCAACGCGGGCAGGAACGGCAACGGGTCGTAGCCGCGCCGCTTCTGGAACTCTTCGCGCATCGTCGGTGTCCAGTTGGCGACCTCGACCTCCCAACTGTCGGTATGCAGGTATTTCAGTGCGGTGCCGGCCAGCGCGCCGGTGTCGGCAATCAACGGATCGACGACCTTCGCCCAGTAGCGGCGAAACGCGCCGGCGTCGAACGGGTCCAGGGCATAGCCCTGCCAGCCGTCGCTGCACGTCGATACGTGGCAGTGGTGGTTGAGTGTGCAGCCGAGGCGGATGACCTCCCAGTCGCCGGCGGGTACGTCCCAGCGCAGCGTGCCGTCGGCGTCCATCTTCGCCGTCAGGTCCACGACGTCCTGGGTGTGCAGCGATTCCTCACCTTCGACATCCGGTCCTTCGGCGATCAGATGCGTCGTGTCCGGGGCTGAAAAGCCCATGCGCTGGTGGAGTGCCTTCTTTTCCCAGTCGGTCAGCGTCGGCCGTGCGGCGACGGCCGTTGGCCACGCGCCTTTCGGTTCGAGCAGTTGCAGCTCGACGATCTGCACGTTACGCGGTTGCTCGGCGTACCTCGGGTCGAACGCGCTGAACATGACCAAGCGGAAATAGCGGGCCTCGGTCGTGTCGAAGGCGAGTACCGCCTCGCCGTTCTCGGCGAGCGTGGCCGGCGCAAGCGTGCGCCAGTTCGTCCCGTCGTCGGAGGCCTGCGCCTCGCACTCCCGTGGGCCGTAGCCCGGCCGGCCGTGGACTTTGAGGGCGTTGGCCGCAATCGGTCGGGCGAAATCGAACTGGAGCCATTCGGGCCGCGCGCGGGAGGGGCCGTCGCCGGGCTTGCCGCCGGACGACGCCCAGAACGATTTGGCGTTGCCGTCGGTCGCATTGTTGACGGCGTGGGCCGGCTGTTCGGAGCTGGCGTGGATGCCGCGGAAAGCGTCATCGGCGTTGGCCGCGGGCGTGCACGGATAGGCGAAAACGAAGAGGTCGGCGTAGTAGTCGGCGGGGTGCTTGGGCTCGGGCAGCTTCTGTTCGAGCCGCGCCGGCCCGGTGATGCGGATCTCGGACCAGACGAGCCGCTTGGGTGCGTCCTCGGCTGGCACGACGGGCCCGCCGAGGTTCCAGCCGCTCTGGATGTTGAGGCTCATCTCGAGGCCAAGCCGGTCGGCCTCTCGCAGGGCGTGCTTGTAGAGTTCGCGCCATTCGGGCGTCATGAACGTCGGGCCGTGCGGCACGCGGTCATTGCCGTCCTGCTCGGCGCCGCCGGCATCGCAAATCAGGGCCCCGCCGAAGCCCTTGGCCGCCATCTCTTCGAGGTCGCGCGTAATCGCAGCCTTGTCCACATTGCCATTAAGCCACCACCAGTACGCCCGCAGCCGCGCCGACGGCGGGGGATCCGCAAACCCGCGCTCGAGCGGATCATCCGCCCGCGCAACCGAGCCGATCCCGGCCAGCGTTCCGATGGCGAGTGTGCAGCAACAGAATAGTCCACGATGATGGGTTGATTTCATGGCAGATCCCGACTGTGACGTTTCATTGAATGTCGTTCAGCACGCGCCGCCAGCGGCACCCGCATCAGGCGAACCGCCGGTGTTTCCATGGCTCGAAAGGATACCCGAAATCCACCGCCGAGGGGATCGTACGATCATGGCGGTGGCAGCGGCGGCGCCGCCACGTGTGAACGCCCGTCGGTACGTGGAACCTCGCTGCCCGATCCTGACCACCCGTTCGAGGGAAACGTAGCGGCTTGCGTCTCGCAAGCCGTCTTCGCGGTTTGCATCATGTCCACGGCGTGTGACGGTCCGGTCTTGGCGATTATTCGCGTT
>JAFGKA010000141.1 GCA_016928855.1 Phycisphaerae bacterium | reverse complement strand
GCCCCCAACGCTGCAACGAGAATAACCACGAAGGCCACGAAGGTCACGAAGAAGATGGAATGGTCCGCGAGCGCGGACCCTACGCGTCTGCACTTCGTCTGGTCGGCGCGGCGATCACCCCGGGCCGACGCGGCGATCACCCCGAAGGGGTGAAGGTGTGTAGCCCGGCGGCGGGTGAAGGTGTGCAACCGTCCCGGATAAAGAAAACAGGTCGGGAATCTCTTGACATCATGATGACGCTTTTTGTCCGACGGGTGCGGCTTCGCCGGCAGGCAAAGCGGTGTCGCGCCGCCGCATCCAAAGGGGCTTCGGCCGTGAACTCAGCCGAACGGCTGCCGCCTGCTTCGGTACCGCCAGTTCACCGAGAGTTGCCAACCGAAAGCGGCACTAGGAACCCGGCGTCGTCGGGAAGGCCTCTTTGAGGGAGGCGGGGGCGTTGCACCCTGCGGCCGCTGATCGGACAGGACAACTGTGGGTAACAGCAAGCTTGAGAGCGGTGGCACACCCATGATTTCTACCCAAGAACGGCGGTACGGATTCGGATGCGAGTGCTCAGCCGGGTGCGATGGATTGGCGTATTGAGCTTTGCGGCCCATGCGGTATAATCTGCCATCGACCCGCGCGAGGCTTCGGCTGTTGCCTTCATGAATGATTCGATTATTCCATCGTCCAGACTGGCCTGCTCCATGGATGAGGCCGTGTTGCGCGATCTGCAAACCGGCCTGGCCGCGGCCACACAGGCCACGGTCGTCATCCTGAACGAGTACGGTCATCCTGCGCTCGTTCCCAGCACGGCGGGGCCGTTCGGCGCGATCCTGGGATCGACGGAGGCGGGTGCCGCCGCATGCGTCGCGCGTCTTACGGCTGTGGCCGCCGCCGCAGAGAACCAGTTGCTGTGGGTTGAAGACCCGGAGAGAGGGCTTTTCCACCTTGCGGTTCCCATGGTCTCGGCCGGTGAGCGGTTGGGTGTTGTCGTGGTCGGGGACCGGCCATCGGAGAGCTGGCAGGGTCAGCACGCGGACCGGCTGGCGGCCGACGCACAGGTGGAGGCGACGGCTATCGAGGCGGCGGCGCGGCATGCAGGTCCCTGGACGGCCGAGGCCCGGAAGACGGCGGCGGAGTTGACCGCGGCGGTGGCGTCAATGCTCAGCCGGTTGTGCCGGCAGGACGAGCAGCTTCGTAGCCGGATCGACGAGTTGGCCGCCGTCTACAACGTGGCGAACCTGCTCGTCGGGACACGCGACCTGCAGGAGATCCTCAACCAAGCCGCCCGGACGGTCTGTGAAGTCATGCAGACCAAGGCGTGCAGTATCCGGCTTCTGGACGAGCATACCGGCGAACTCGTGATCAAGGCGGTGTACAACCTCTCTGAGCGGTACCTGCAGAAGGGCCCCGTGCACGTCGCGCAGAATCCGATTGACGCCGAGGCATTCAAGGGCAACATCGTCTACATCGAGGATGCGCCGAACGACTCACGGGTGCGCTATCCCGACGAGGCGCGCCGCGAGGGGATCGTCAGCGGTCTTGTGTGTGGCATGGTCTATCAGGGCAAGCCGCTTGGCGTGATTCGGATCTACACGGGCGAGAAGCACCGGTTCAGCGCCTTCGAATGGGGGCTACTGCGGGCAGTCGCGGCGCAGGCGGCGGCGGCGATCGTCAACGCGCGCCTGTATCAGGCGGCGCTGGAGGCGGAACGCTACGAACGCCAGCTCAAGTACGCCGGCGAAGTGCAGCGGCGCATGATTCCGGCGGCAGCGCCGGATTCCGTCGGTGCGACGTTTGGCCGGCTCTACAAGCCGAGCCGCGAGGTCGGCGGTGATTTCTACGACTTCATCGAGTTGCCGGGTGGGAACCTGGGCGTCGCGATCGCGGATGTGGTCGGCAAGGGCGTGCCGGCGGCGTTGATGATGGCGTCGCTACGCTCGGCGCTGCGCGTCTATACATACCACATCTATGACGTCGAGCGGATCATGGCACGCGTGAACGAACACCTGTGCCGGGAGACGCGCTCGAACGAGTTCGCGACGGTGTTTTACGGTGTGCTGACGCCGGATGCCCGGCGGCTGACGTACTGCAATGCGGGGCATGAGCCGCCGCTGCTGTTGCGGAATGGCCGCATCACGCCGCTGGAGACGGGCGGGATTGTCATCGGCGCCGCCGAAGGGCAGGCGTTTGACAAGGGAATCCTCGAGCTGCGCCGCGACGATGTGCTGTTGCTCTATACGGACGGCATGGTCGAATCGATGAATTTCGCGGACGAGGAGTTCGGTCGGGGGCGTCTGCGCGAATCCTTGCTGAAGTACGGCCGGCTCGATGCGGATTCGATCGTCAAGAACATCCTCTGGGATGTCCGCCGCTTCATCGGGCTGAGTGATCCGGGCGACGATATGACGATGGTGGCAATTCGCGTGCGGTGACGTGCACGCTGGGTGCCGTGCCCACGCGGAGCGCGGGCCTGACGGTTAGATTCCACAGAATGCGGAACATGCCGGTACCTTCGGCTTGATCATGCCACCCGCCATCCGTCCGTAACGGGCAAGAGCATTGGAGAACGGTGGCACACGGCCCTCTGCCTTCTGGCTTCTGCCTGGTTTCGGCCTCTGGGCCTGTCCATACCACCCGCTGTTGAGTGGGGGATTCACTTTGCAGTGGGCGGTTCGTTGAGTTGTGTCAGCAGAGCTGCCAGCATGCTGAGCCCGTCCCCGCCGCCGCGGAGTGTCAGGGTCAACAGCTCCAGAATCGCGTTCAGGAATGATTGCATGGCATCCAGCCGTCGCAGATATACCTGCGCTGTTTCCGTTTCCTCCGGGCCGAGGTTTTCGAGTTCCTGTTCGACCATCTCGCGACAACGCCGGATTGTCTCGACGATCGGCTGGACTTCGCGGCGCTTGCGCTCGGTCGCGATGCACTGGAACATCTCCCAGACATCCGTCTCGCATGCGAAATACGCCTTGCGGTCGCCGCGTCTGTGGGCGCGGGCGACGAGGCCCCAGTCCACGAGTTGGCGAAGGCTCATGCTTGTGTTGCCGCGCGAAATCTGAAGTTGTTCCATGATGTCGTCGGTGCAGAGCGGCTCGGCGGAGGTGTACATCAGTGCGTGCAGCTCCGCCATCGTCCGGCTGATGCCCCAATATCCGCCCATCTCGCCCCAGCGGCGGATGAAGAGAGCTTTCGAGCGTTCGAGTGCGCTGGCCATGTTGCATATCCCTTCGTTGCTTCAGAATAGTCTGAAACAAATGTACGGCTGCCCACGCCGGTCGTCAATGTGGCGGCCCCCGGTACTCTGGGGTGCGGGGCGGTCCGGGAGCGGCTATGCTGGGGGCATGCCGATGCGATACGGGGATAGTCCGGACGAGGCGATGATGCGGCTGGCGCTGGCGGAGGCGGCGGCGGCTTTGGAACACGAGGACGTGCCGATCGGGGCCGTCGTGGTTCGCGGCGGGCGTGTGATCGGCCGGGGCCACAACCAGCGGGAAGCCCTGCATGATCCGACCGCGCACGCGGAGCTGATCGCCATCACCGCCGCCGCGGCGTATTTGCACTCCTGGCGGCTGACCGAGTGTACGCTCTACGTGACGTTGGAGCCGTGCATCATGTGTGCGGGGGCGCTGCTGCAGTCACGGCTGCCGCGGCTGGTCTTCGGTGCGGAGGATCCGAAGGCCGGTGCGTGCGGGTCGATGTACGATGTCGTGCATGATGCGCGATTGAATCATCAGGTGGACGTAACCTCCGGTGTGTTCGCCGCGGAAAGTGCGGAGCTGTTGCAGGCCTTCTTCCGGCAGCAGCGGGCACTGGGCAAGAAGTAGGGCGTCCATGGAACTGCCGGTGGGTGTTGCGGAGAATCGGACCGCGATTCGACGTGCGATGCTGGCGTGGTTTCGGCGGAATGCGCGGGATCTGCCGTGGCGCCAGACACGTGATCCCTATCGGGTCTGGCTCTCCGAGATCATGCTGCAGCAGACGCGCGTCGATACGGTTATCGCGTATTATCAGCGATTTCTCCGTGCATTTCCCACCGTGAACGCATTGGCGTCGGCCCGGCTGGACCGGGTGCTCAAGCTCTGGGAAGGTCTCGGCTATTACAGCCGGGCCCGCCATTTACACGCAGCGGCCAGGCTCATTGTTCACCATCATGAAGGCCGGTTGCCCGCGACCGCCGAAGCCTGGGCCCGGTTGCCGGGGATCGGCCGGTATACGGCGAGCGCGATTGCGAGTATCGCCTTCGGTGAACGTGTTGCCGTGCTGGATGGCAATGTGAAGCGCGTTCTGGCCCGGCTGTTCCGTATCCGGCGATGCATCGACGACGGCGCGACCGTGGAGCTGTTATGGGCGATGGCGGAATCGCTCGTGCCGCCGCGCGCCCCGGGCGACTTCAATCAGGCGATGATGGAACTCGGCGCAACGGTGTGTACGCCGAAGCGGCCACGTTGTCAGGTGTGTCCGGTGCGGGCTCACTGCGAGGCGCGGATAGCCGGTGATCAGGAGACGTTGCCCGTCCGGCGGAAGCGCAGGCCGATCCCTCATATCGTGATCGTGGCCGGCGCGGTTTGCCGGGATGGCAAGTATCTGATGGGCAAGCGGCCGGTCGAGAGCATGTTGGGCGGCTTGTGGGAGTTCCCGGGCGGCAAGGTCGAGCCCGGCGAAACACACGAGGCGGCGGTTGCCCGTGAAATGAAGGAGGAGACGGGGCTGGGGGTGCGGGTTGGGCGTCGGCTGGCGTCCGTCAATCACGTGTATTCGCATTTCAGCGTGACGCTGCATCTCTATGCGTGCCGTGCCGTGCGGGGCCGGCCACGAGCGATCTACCACAGTGAGCTGCGGTGGATGGGGCCGGCGCAGTTCCGGCGATACGCCTTCCCGGCCGCGACGCTCAAGCTCCTTGCGTGTCTTCCGGGCTGATGGCCGGCGCGCGGCGTTTGCGCTGATCACCCCGGGAGCGCGGTGGCGTCCATGCCCCCTATGATCCGGTATGGCGGTACGCCGGCTGTTGGGCGATACTCGGCCTGTTGGCGTGGAGGGGAATAACCGATGTTTGTCGGCGGTTATAGCCCTGTGGAGCGTGTGGAGGTCGCGTGCGCGTGATGCAGGAAACACGGAGAAACAAGCCGGGTTCGAATCGGGCGATTCTGGTTGGGGTCCTCGTGGTGATCGCGGTGGGGGGCTTCCACGTCTATCGCTCGCGGGGCGCGCCGACACCGCCGGGTTGGCGCGAGGACGTCGAGCCGGCGTTGAATGAGGCCAAGCTGGACAACAAGCCTGTTCTCGTTGATTTCGTTGCATCCTGGTGCGGCCCGTGTCAACAGATGATGCGGAACGTTCTGCCAAACTCGAAGGTTGTCGAGGCGATGGATGGGTTCGTGACGGTGAAGGTGGACGTGGATCAGTATTCGGACCTGGCGAACGAGCACGAGGTGCAATACCTGCCAACATTCGTGGTGTTGGATGGGCAAGGGCGAGAAGTCCATCGCTTCACCGGTTATCACGACGTGGACGACTTTCTGCTGCAAATCGCGGCCGCGCGCAAGCGGCTGGCCGCGTGAGTAGCGGGCGGAGCATCGGCCGATCGAGCGTCAGCCGACCGCCGCCTGGTCGGCGAGCCAGAGTGCGGTCCCCTTATTCGGGCATGCGGCCAGGACGGGCCAGTCGGCATGCGTCTGCTCCATCATTCCGGCCACGATCGGCCGTTTTTCCACGCCTGTCAGCAGAACGATGATGTGTCGAGAGTTTCTGATACGCGGCAGCGTGAGCGTGATTCGCTGGCGATAGGGCTTGGGGCCGGGCGTGTCCACGACCCATCGGTCGCGTTCCGCGGCCGCCGCCGAACCTGGGAAGAGCGAGGCCGTGTGGCCATCCGTGCCGGCGCCCAGCAGCGTCAGGTCGATCGGGGCCTCGTCGCCGAGGAGCTTTCGGAGCTGGTGCTCGTACCTCGCGGCTTCCTGTGCTGGCGGCGCCTCACCCAGGATCCGAAGGACATGGTCGGTCGGAATCGAAACATGACGGAGCAGAGCCTCGGTCGCCATGCGGAAGTTGCTGCCGGGATCATCGGGCGGGACGCACCGCTCGTCGCCCCAGAGGATGAAGGTCTTCGTCCAGTCGATCGTGGCCGCCACGGACGGCTCGGCCAGCCGTTCGTAGACCTTTTCGGGTGTCTGGCCGCCAGCGAGTGCCCAGACGAATCGGTTTCGGGTGGCGATGGCTTCGGCGGCAGCCTGGGCGATGCGGTCAGTGGCCGCCGCGGCGACGTCGTCCGGGGTCGCGAATTGGCGCAGTTCGATCGATTTGTTCATGCCCATCGCTCGTAGTGAATGACGACGAGAGTCGCGTGGGGTCGGCCGGCCCACGGCCCGGTCCGAGAAACTCTAACCTCTTGTCGTTCCGAAGGCCAGCCGACGTGTCGTCCCGTTGGCGTCCGCAGCCGAAATGACGGGCTTCGTGGGCCTGGATTCCCCTCGGAGCAGTGACATTGGGTAATATGGCGCTTTTTGTGCGCATTATAGGTCCCATGTGTCCGGGCGTATGAGCCGGATTTGCGGCCTGATTTCATCGTAAACGACCATGGGAATGGTGGAAACGGCGGAGAACGGGCCCAATGCGGGAACCCTCTTCGTGCCGAACATTATGCCACGAAAAGGCTTATGGATGATCGTTGTCCGGACTGGGTATAAAAGCCCGCTTTGTTTGCCCAGGTACGATTGTTTGTTGACCCCGCGAGGGCAAAGTGGTAGAATACGCGTTCTATGGCACGGTCTGCTACGGAAAAAGCCTCAGCAGGGAGGCGTAAGGGCAACGGGACAATCCGCACCTTTCGCGCAGCGCTGAATTTCCTTTCGTCAGCGACGGATTACGAGAAGATGACGCGTGTGGGCTACAACCACACGAACTTCAATCTCTCGCGGATGAACCGGCTGCTCGCCGCCTTGGGAAACCCTCACCGGGAGTTTCGCAGTATCCATATTGCCGGGACGAAGGGCAAGGGATCGACTGCGTCCATGGTTGCCCACATGTTGAGCAACTGCGGATACACGGTGGGGCTCTTCACGTCGCCGCACCTTCTCGATATCCGCGAGCGGATCGCCGTGGACGGCGAGGTGATCACGGAGGCTGAGTTCACGCGGCTGGTGGCGCGGGTCGAGCCGGTGGTCCAGAAGCTGGCCGGTGACAATCCAACGTTCTTCGAGATTCTGACGGCGATCGGTTTCCTGCACTTTGTGGACAAGAAGGTAACGATGGCGGTCGTCGAGGCGGGCCTTGGCGGTCGGCTGGATTCGACCAACGTGCTGCGGCCCGAGGTGTGCGCGATCACCAGCATCAGTCTCGATCACGTGCAGCAGCTTGGTGGGACGCTGGACAAGATCGCCGAGGAAAAAGCGGGCATTTTCAAGAACGGCGTGCCCGTGGTGAGTGCGCCGCAGACTCGCGAGGTCAAGCGAACGCTGCGCAAAGCGGCGGAGCGCTCGAACACGCCGATCCGGTTTGCCGGCGACGAGATCGAGTTCAGCTATCGGTTTGAATCGTCGCGGCTGTTTGGCCCGCACACGCGCGTGAGCCTGACGACGCCGCACAGCCATTTCGAGCATCTGCACGTACCACTGCTGGGCGAGCATCAGGCGATCAACTGCGGCGTGGCGTTGGGTCTGATCGACGCCCTGAAGGAGCGAGGCTTCGCCATCGACGATCAGAAGGCGATGGAGGGGCTGGCGAAGGTGCGGTTGCCCGGGCGCATGGAGATCATCTGCGAGGATCCGCGGATCCTGGTTGACGGGGCGCACAACGCGGCCAGTGTGGAAGCGCTGATGCGGGCGATCGGTCAGAATATCTCGTACGACTCGATGGTGGTGATTTTCGGGTGTCAGGGCGACAAGGACGTGCCCGGCATGATCGATCACATCCGGCTCGGCGCCGACAAGGTGATCTTCACGTCGGTGAAGTCGCCGCGGTCAAGCGATCCGAACGATCTGGCGGCGGCGTATGCTGAGCGTTGCGGAAAGATGTCGCAGGTGGCGCCGAACCTCGAGCAGGCGCTGGCTATCGCCGAGCGTGCCGTGGGCCGTGAAGATCTCATCTGCATCACGGGCTCGTTCTATCTCGTAGGCGAGGCCAAGCGGTTCATCGGCAAGCGGAAGGGCAAGCGGTCGTAGGCGGGATCGGTCTGTGGTTGCCATTCGCCATGTGCGGAGGGGCAGGGGGGTCATCATCTTTCTGTCATCGGTTCACGAGTGTCTGCGGTGATTGATTTCAATTCGGCGTGGCCCTAAGCTAGAAGCATGACGACAAGAGAGAAAGTCATCCAGGCTGTTCAGGATCTTCCTGATGATGCGTCGGTTGAGGACGCCATGGAACGACTCTTGCTGCTGGCGAAGATCGAACGGGGGATCCGGCAGGCTGACGCGGGCGAGACGATGTCCCACGCGGAAGTCAAGGAGAGGATGGCGAAGTGGCTGAAGTGAGGTGGGGGTCGCAAGCCGTCGCCGAGCTTGAGGCCATCGCGGGGCTCATTGCCGAGAGTTCGCCACACTACGCCAGTTTGTTCGTGATGGACGTGCTTGCCGCCGTCGAGCGGATCGCGGATTTTCCTCTTTCCGGCAGAGTGGTTCCTGAGACACGGGACGCTTCACTTCGCGAGAGTATTCTCGGAAACTATCGAATCATTTACCGGGCGAGAGGCGATCTCGTCGAGGTCCTCACTGTATACCACGGAGCCAGGCTGCTCGGTCCGTCGGGGATTCGATGCGAGTAGCGTGTTCAGTGCTGCGGTCTGCGGGGCCGGCCGGCTGGAGGTTCGGGCAGGGCCAACGACGGGCTGTGCCGATGCGGTTGTGTGAGCGAAGGTGGGTCTCAGCATGAGTAAGCGAGTCGTTCTGGCAGTGTCGGCGGCGGTTGTGGGGTGCTCTGTATCAGGCATCGGGGCGATGGCGGCTGGGGCGGTGGCTGGGCGGCCCAATATCATTCTCTGCATGGCGGACGACCAAGGCTGGGGTGACGTGGCCTATGCCGGTCATCCGGTGCTCAAGACGCCCAACCTGGATTCGATGGCTGCCGCGGGGCTTCGGTTCGACCGGTTCTATGCGGCGGCGCCGGTCTGCTCGCCGACGCGTGGAAGCGTGATGACCGGTCGCCATCCGAATCGGTTCGGCTGCTTCAGTTGGGGTTTTGGGCTGCGGCCGCAGGAGACGACGATCGCCGAGGCGCTCAAGTCGCATGGATACGTGACCGGTCATTTCGGCAAGTGGCATCTCGGTTCGGTCCAGAAAGGCAGCCCGGTGCATCCGGGGGCGAGCGGCTTTGACGCATGGTTCTCGGCGCCGAACTTCTTCGACAATGATCCCATCCTGAGCCGTGAGGGTGTCGCCGTACAGACCCGCGGCGAGAGTTCGATGGTGACGGTGGATGCGGCGATCGAGTTCATTCGCCAGCATGCCGACACGCCGCAGCCGTTTTTCGCGGTCGTCTGGTTCGGCTCGCCGCACGTTCCGCACAAGGCCGCCGAGGCCGACCGCGCGGTGTATGCCGACCAGCCGAAAAACCGGCAGGACTTCTACGGCGAGATCACCGGTATGGATCGGGCGATCGGCAAGTTGCGGAGTACGCTGCGAACGCTGGGTGTTCAGGATAACACGTTG
>JAFGKA010000017.1 GCA_016928855.1 Phycisphaerae bacterium | reverse complement strand
GCCATGCTGGCTGCCGGTGGCTGTTGGGCGGTCTGGTCCCACAGGCGATGGCGTGGGTGAGTACTGGTTTCGGCTGTTGGCGCTATATGGTCTGACGGTCATCATCGAGACGCCGATTCTCATGGTGGCGCTGTCGCCGCGGCACCGGTGGTCTCATCGTCTGTTCGCTGGGATCTGGCTTACGGCATGCACCTATCCGGTGGTGGCAATCGTGTTGCCGTCGCTGTTGTCCCCCGTGGAATCACGAACGAGTTATCTGTTGGCGGCCGAGACCTTCGCACCGCTGGCAGAGTGCGCTCTGTTCTGGGTCGCGTTTGACTGTCCAGCCCGATACGCCGGCGCGGTGGTGTATCGCGATTGCGGCGCGATCATCGCGGCAAACCTGGCGTCCTTCGGAATTGGTGAATACCTCCAGAGTCTCGGCTGAGATCGTGCGATGGCATCGTCCGTATCCGCTGTTCATTGCCGCGACTCGCGTGCCACGATCGCCACGCTCATGGCCTGGGGCGGAACGCACCTTGCCGTGGATGCGGCCTCGGTCGCCGTGGCGCTGCGGGCATCGAGCCACGAGACACTCAGCGCCGTCGGTGCATGGGGCGTGGTGGTGGCCTACAACGTCCTGGCCTTCGCGGGACAGGCGCCGCTTGGGCTGGTTACCGACCGGTGGCGATTCCCTCGGTTGTCCGCCGTAGCGGGATGCATCCTGGTCGCCTGTGCTGTGCCGGCCGCGGCCATCGGACCGATTCTGGCCGTGTGCCTGGCGGGATTGGGCAATGCCCTGTTCCACGTCGGCGGCGGTGCGATCAGTCTCAGCCTCACACCGGGACGCGCCACCGGCCCGGGATTGTTCGTTGCGCCGGGCGCCCTCGGTGTCGCGATCGGCGTTCTTGTTGGCAGGGATGGAGCGATGGCGACCTGGCCGTTCCTTCCCGTCCTGGCGGGTGCGCTGGTCACACTCCTCGCGATCAAGCCGCCACCGATCGACTACCGCCGGCGCCGGGTAACGAACCTGCGCGGTGGGTTCGGGCTTGTTCTCGTCCTGTTGTGCGCTGCTATTGCCGTACGCTCCATCATGGGCGCCGTGGCCGTTGGCCCCTGGAAACCGGACATGACCGTCGTGGTATTCCTGGCTCTGGCCGCTGTCGCGGGCAAGGCGTCCGGCGGGATCCTCGCGGATCGATTCGGCTGGCTGCGCGTCGCCACAACGGCCATGCTCGTCGCGATGCCCTTCGTGGTGCTGGGGATGAACACGGTCCCCCTGGCCATCGCGGGCATGGTGTTGCTTCAGATCCCGATGTCGATCACGGTGGCCGCGATAGCCCGGCTGTTCCCCGGCGCACCGGCGTTCAGCTTCGGCCTGGCCAGTCTCGTGCTCGTCATCGGCGCCATCCAGGTGGCGACAGTGCCGCTGGCCATCTTCGGCCACCCGTGGGTCAGCGGCGGTCTTCTGCTGACATCGACGGCGGCCCTCTTCGCCGGGCTGCGCTTGCTCTTGGGGGCTCCTCGCGCCGATGTTGGGCCCCATTCACGCTGAAACCGGGGCCACGTTACCTTTTGAGAAGAGCATGCAGATTCCGTAGGAATGCCGCAATATCGATGTCTCGCCTGAACAGTTGATGTTCGCGCATTCGAATCATTCCGATGGCGTTGTCGTCAGCGAAGCATTCCCGGACTGTTCGTCGGGCTGCCCGCGCCGGCTCCTGTTCGGCGTACATGCTAAAGAGGTGATGTGTTTCCTCGTACTCCTGCCGGGTCATCATGGCGACTATGCAAAGAACGTCGAGCGCGTGGTGGCGCCCCATGTCCTTGTCTGCGTCATCCTTACGGTCGCGAAAGGCCCACAGCTTCATCAGTAGATAGCTGAAAGACTGTGGCACACACACCGTTGCCTCATGTGCCTCGCCAGACGACAAGCACCCGTCCACCTCGATCTCCGTGCATGATTCCTCGATACACAGCGCCTCGTCCACTCGCCGAGCATGGAGATTGACGCTACGGCGTGGTCGGACGCGACGAACATCTACCTTCGCTCGCTCTTCGTATTGCCCAAGCGGACCAGCCAGCAAGTCCAGTTTGACCTGTTGGCCGACGCGGAGGGGCTTCACGAATTGATAGAACTTCGCCGACTCGATCTCAAGATAGCCCAGCTTGTCCAAGGCCGACCTGATCACCTTCATGCTGGTCGAGTCCGTTGCCACCTCGGCAGTAAGGAACACGTCGAGGTCGTTCGTTGCACGCGCTTCGGGCCAGATCTCCACGTCCAGCAGGGTCTCGATGTGCTGCGATTGGAGAAGCTGTTGCTTGAGGTACAGGCCGTAGCCACCGCCCACGATAAGACGAATCCCGTGCCTGGCGACTTCCTTGTGCAGATCCAGCAGGCTCGTCTTCAGCACATCCAGCGTTTCCATGCGTCAACTCCCCCGCGGCGCAGGCAGTTCCGCCAGTATTCCCCGCTTGACCTGTTCAGCCGTTTCACGGTCTCGTTTGTCTCCTGCCATCAATTCGAGGTAGGTTTGGACCGGACATGCATACCGAATGCCGGCCTCCGGGCGTGCATCGAAATAGACGTAATCGTCGTCCGTCTCGATCAGTTCGACATTCGGAAACCTTGACGTCTCCTGAATTGCCTCACCAACCGCTCTGGCCGTCGTGTCGATACTGCTGCAATACACCTGGACCTTCTTCTCCCTCGCCATCACAGCATACCGCCCAACAGAAGATACGCCGCTGATGATGGCTCGAACGCCCGCCCTGCCGACTTTGTCGAATAGTCGGGGAAGGAGCGCGTCGGGCTCGCCTTCCCAACGCCCTATGAATCGTCCGGTTGTACGCGGCGCGACGTAGTTGGCCGCAAGCTTGTCCAGCAGGGCGTCTGCCTGGAGCAGTCTCACGGAGCCATCGTCGCGCACAATGAGAAGATCCTCCGTGAGTGTTGTGAGCGATTTGGAGATCGTCGAGAGCGCGATCCTGCCGTTGCGTGCCTCGATCTCGCGCTTCACCTCATTGACTTCACCGTACTCCGGTCGCGCCAGGAACACACGGGGAACCAGTGAACTGCGGCCGCGGTAGATGTTCTTGATCGGACCCGATTGGGGATACCGATTGGGCTGGCCAGTTCGGAAGACGCACAGCTCGCCAGGCACGATGATGATGCCGTTGCCGCAAAGATCGATGCCGCTGATTTCTCTCTGCTCCAACTCACTGAGCTGCTGCGACGACAGGAAGGGCGTCATCAGCATCGGGTACGTACCGGGGAGGCACGGCTCCACGATCATGCGCGCCAATGTCTCGCCGAACACCTTTGGCGTGGAGCGGCTCCGATACTCCAGCGCAAAGAGATATCGCTGGGCGCTCCAGACGGCTTCGACGATGGCGTCGTATCTGACCGCGTCGCTTCGCCCCGGCATGTCAACGAGGCGAATGGATAGCGGCGGGAACGCAACAGCCCCGCGTTTGAGACGTTGGATGGCCTCCGGCTCGGTCGGGATTCTCGAAATGCCCTTCATTCTTCATACCCGGCGGACAGTACGACGGCGAAGATGCCGCTCTCCGTATCCAGCACGCCGTACTTTCTTGATTATATCGGTTTTCTGGTACCAGAAAACATGCGATTTCGAGAAAACGCAGCTCCTCGAAAGCGAGTTGTGGTCTCCGCAAAGCACAAGGCACCGAGGACGGAACCTAAGCTATTTTGCAGCAGTGACTTACGTTGGAATGGTGCCGCATTGGCGGCGGCGCCCCTGTGTACTACGCGCCGTGAACAGACGGGCGGCAAGGGCCAGGGAGATTTCAGACCGACCGCATCCTCGCCTCAGGCCCGCGTACAGCGACGTCCCCGATCGTTCGGATGGAACCTCTGGTTTGCGTGCCTCACGCGACACAGTTGGCCAACGTTGCACACGCCGCGATATCAGCCAACAACGGTGCTCTGACGGCCGCGACGTGCGGTCGGCTCCCTGCCGCCGGAAACCACGATTCGCCGCGCTCATTTTCAGATCGACGACAGTCTATATAGTGAACGCTGGCCGGTTGATACCGGTTTCTGGAGAGCCCGAACCGTTGCCTGACGAGCGCAGAATACCCTTGGTTGAAGCCGCCGTGCGTGGCGATCTCAACAGCTTCGGCAAGCTCTGCGAGGAGTTCTACGCACCAATGGTGGCCGTGGCCTACGCCGTTCTGGGCGACCATCATCTGGCCGAGGACGCGGCCCAGGAAGCGTTCGCCAAGGCGCTGGCCGGCCTGCGGGGCCTCCAGGAGCCAGCGAAGTTCGGTGCCTGGCTGGCACGGATATGCAGGAACGTCGCGACGGATGCCGCCAGGGCGAGAATCCGAAACGGTCGCGCTGCAGAGTTGTGGGCACCTCCACCCGAGCCGACCGACGACGGCCTTCCCGCCAGCGTACGACGGGCACTCGGCCGATTACCCGCGTCGGCGAGAGAACTGATCGTTCTGCGGTACTACGACAACCTTTCGTATGACCAGATCTCTTCGGTCCTCGGGATTTCCCGCTCGGCCATCAACGGCCGGTTGAACCGTGCCAAGAAGAAGCTGGCCAGAGCCATGAAGCGAGAGGGGGTCCTGGAGTTATGACTGCAAGACCCAATCAGAACGATGAACGGTTCGATGCCTTGCTGTCCGAGTCGATCGGTCGTGCCGTACCCGCCTTCGATTTCGAGCAGTGGAAGCTGGATCACCCGAAAGAGATCCAGCAGTTCGAGACAGACTCGGCAGCCGCGCTACCCGAACGGACCTCTCGCTCGGCACGCAGCGAGTGGGTCCGACGCGGGTGGCGGTGGATTGGAGCAACCAGAATGCGTACGCGTGTAGCCGTCACGGCCGCGATCGCTGCTTCGCTGATCCTGGTCGTAACGAGCTGGCATGGCGCTGGCGAGCGGTCCGCGAACGTTGCCTTTGCGCAGGTACTCAGCTACCTGCGCTCGCCGGAGAACGTCACGTTCCGGGTGACTTTGGAGGGCAAAGATCGTACGTCGCAATCGATCTGCATGATTCGCGGAAATGTGACACGGATCGAGAACCTTGAAACCAAGGCGGTGACGATCTCCGATCCGACGAAGACGCTCGTGCTCTTGCCGGACAAGGGCAAGGCGGTCTTCCTGACACGGGAGCAGCGGCAGGCGGACGCAGACGAGCAGGATCCGTCGTCGCACGACACGAGCGTGCAGGCGTGGATCGATCGGCTGGCTGAACTACGCGAGACGGCCGAGGCGTATCTCGGCGAACAAGAGCTCGAAGGGCGGCTCGCCGCTGTGTTTGTCACGACCGATCAAGGAGCCGAGTGGACGATCTGGGCCGATCGGGAAACGGCACGGCCGATCCGCGTCGAGGTGGTCATGCCGTTCTTCAAAGCGAAGGCGATCTATCACGATTTCGCCTTCGATGTGGAACTGGCCCCGGAACTGTTCAGCTTCACACCGCCGGCCGGGTACACGCTGGTGGAAGGCAAGATGGGAGAACCCGTCGTTCTGGATTCGCGTGACGGTCAGGGCAAGGCGACGGAGGGTGTGGTGACGTGGACGTCCCCGCAGCCAGTTGAGACGGATTTCTCCGAGCCGTCCGAGAAGGACGTGGTCGAATGGCTGCGGATGTTGGTTGAAGCCAACGATGGAGTCTTTCCTGATATGTATCGTGCCGCGGAAATCGACAGATCGTGGCAGCCTCGCACTCCCCAGGACGTAACCAACGACCCCGAGGTTCTAAGTCGGTTGATGAAGAAGATGCGTGCAGCCCAGTTTCTCAAGAAACAGTTGAAGGGCACGTCGACGGGTCGTCCGAGCTTCATGTTCATCGGCCAAGGAGACGTCAAACTGGGCGACGCGAATGAGCCCGTCTTCTTCTGGGAACATGGCGAACCTGTTCGCTACCGCGTCGTCTTCGGCGATCTGAGCATCCGCGACATGACGCAGGAAGAATGGGAATTGAAGCTTGTTCCCAAGATCATCGAGCGTGGCTCGAAACGCCCCCCGGAGGAGTGATTCGCGCCCCTGGGAAATGGAGCATGCCGTGCTTGAGGGCAAGATCCTGGCTGCGATGGCTATCATCGTGATTCCGGTTAGCGGTCCGGGATGCCGCACCAGCGCTCCTGCCGGCACCGTCGAGATCGCTCCGGGTGCACCTGACACACTCCAGCCAGCCACAAATGAAAATGGCTACGTTTATTCGAGCGACCGTTCTTCTTCGCAGAAACTGTCCAGGGCACTTGATGTATTACGCAAGGAATTCATAAAGACGAATCATCGTGATCCAGGTAAGGGGATCGTGATTATCCGAGGCGTCGATGGCGACGTATTCAGAAATGACGATGATGAATGGGTCATCTCCAGAAAGACGTGCAGCCTGTTTCACGCGGATCGCAACGAGTACTTACGCGAGTGCGTCACAACGTCAGCGCCATCCGGCGCGTGTGTAACCGGACGTGTGCACGAGGGGCCGGAGTCTGCTTTCTATCATGTTGCATTCCGTATGGGAACGTATTGCCTGGACAGCGAAGACCGGTGCACCCGACTCGATGGTCGGTACTATCAGGAGGATGCGCAGTGGGCCGTTGTCCTTCCGTCAATGGAGCTGGTCGATTACGCCGTTTCCACTCACCCGATAATCAGCAGCCGCAGATTCATCTTGCTGAAGCCGCTGGTGTCCTCATCGATGTCGAAGCAGCTTTTGAAGAAGTGGAGAGTTATTCTATATACTGCTTTCGTTGAAACGTGCAGCGATTGGCCGCAACCTCTGCGATTCCGGCTAATCCACGAGTTCATGACCCAGGAACTTGGGGAGAGCATGGCAAATGCCTATTTGGAGGATGGCCCCGGTGTCATTCGGTGGTGAATTAGTTTCCATCGGAGCCTATTGGCCATGCCTGAGCGCCTGGCAAGCGTTTCTGGTGTTCGGAGTCTCTCTCATCGTGTTGTACGTTGCAGGCCGAGCCTACTGGCTGTCTGCGCATCCGGGAAGAACAGCACCGCAATGGATTTCCAGACTTGGGCGGATCGTAACTGTCATTCTGTTCATGTTGATCTACCTGGTCCTTCACGAAGGGGGTCACATTCTTGCACAAGCAGCCTTCGGATGTGTTGATCTGGCGAGTTCCGATGTCCTTGGCATCAGGGGGCAGCCTCACGCCGGTGGGGTCTATGCTCCTGGCATGCCTGGGTGGCAATTCGGAGTCATATCAATTTCCGGGCCGATGTTGCCCAACTTGATCGGGTATCTTGTATTCATTGTGGGAATCATCCCTCCTGGCGCACGTAGACGAGCCAAATCGAAATGCCTGAACAGGCTGTGGTCGGCGGGCGTCTTCATCTTCCTGCTTGGCCAGATCGGCATCCTGATTCCCATCATGGGATTAGGGGACGACCCCGACTATCGCGTCTTCGTTAATTCCGGTATTGTTCCGATCTGGCTGGCAAACCTTGTCGAGATTGCTCTGGTGTTCGTCAACGTGCTGATGATCGTAACCGTCATTCGGCAATCACTGCCTTCGTGGCGAAAGCCGGCCACACCCGGAAAAGTGGGCCTTCCCACAAAGGTCAAGGGAACATGACTCGGTTGCGTCGCTCGCGGCGTGTAGGGGGACACCACTCCTTGTTGCCGGTGGGTCTCACTGACGTTGTTCCAGCCGTATGAGTAAAAAGGCATACTGCTGCGGCAACAACGAGTAATGTCCCCTATGTCGCATTGCGTGCCGGGGTGCGGGTCAGGACCCGGCTGATCTGGCGGAAGGCCTGGCGGAGGCGCTGCGCGTTCTCGACCAGGGCGATGCGCACATACCCCTCGCCGTTCTCACCGAACGCACGACCAGGCGCGATGGCGACTTCGGCCTCGTCCATCAGGCGCATCGCAAAGTCGATCGTGCCCTGGCCGGCCAAGTGCTCGTCGGGGACGCGGGCCCACACGAACATGCTGGCGCGTGGCACCTCGGCGGGCCAGCCGAGCCGCCGGCAACCGTCAACAACGACGTCACGCCGGCCCTCGTAGAGCCGTGCCTGTTTGCTGACGTGACTGTCGCACTCGCGCATCGCGATGATCGACGCGATCTGGATCGGCTGGAAGATGCCGTAGTCATAGTAGCCTTTGATCGTCGCAAGTGCCTCAATCATGTCGCGGTTGCCCGCGCAAAAGCCGATGCGCCAGCCGGCCATGTTGTACGGTTTACTCATGGTCGTGAATTCGACGCCATACTGTTTGGCGCCGCGGGCCGCGAGATAACTCGGCGAGACATACCCATCGAAACAGGTCTCGCCGTACGCCATGTCGTGAATCACCGCCACACCGAAGCGCTCGGCGAGCGCCACCACGTGCTCGAAGAACGGTGCGTCCACCGTCATCGCCGTCGGGTTATGCGGATAGTTCAGCAGAATCACCTTCGGCCGCGGGTACAGATGTTCGCAGACGTACGCGATTCGCTCGAGAAATGCATCATCGTTGCCGAGCGGCACACTGATCACGTTCGCGCCGGCCAGAGCGACGCCGTACACGTGGATCGGGAACGCCGGGTCGCCGACAATCGCCGTGTCGCCCGGGCCGAGCATCGCCAGACACATGTGGCTGATGCCTTCCTTGCTGCCGAGGCAGGCGAGGACCTCGTGCTCCGGATCGAGCGTGACGCCCCATTTTGCCTTGTACTTGCGGGCGACGTCGCGGCGAAGGTTGAACAGCCCCCGCGAGACGCTGTAGCGGTGGTTGCGGGGGTCCTGGGCCGCCTCGCAGAGTTTCTGCACGATGGGTTCCGGCGTGGGATCGCTCGGGTTGCCCATGCCGAGGTCGATAATATCGATGCCCTGCTGGCGTTTCCGGTGTTTGAGCGCGTTGATCCGTCCAAACAGGTACGGCGGAAGCCGCTCGATCCGTGCCGAGGGTTTGACGGTTTTGCTGGTACTCATATCTCTATTCTACACGAAGCCACGGTCGTTGTGAAAATGGCAAGTTTACGGCCCGGACCGGCTCACCCGGGCGTCCGGGTACCGCTTGCGAAATCCCTTGCGCAGCTCCGTGTCCCGGATGTCAATCGTCGCCGCACTGAACAGTTCCCCGCTCAGGGCATCCATCCGCTGGCGGATCATTCGGTCGGTCAGCCGCTTTTCGAGTTCGTCGCGAACGTTGGCGATGCCGACCTGGCTCGGAGCAAATCGTCGTTCCACGCGCAGAATGTAGAAGGCGTTGTTCTCGTGAATCGTCGACGAGACCTGTCCGGGCTCCAACGCGAACGCGGCGTCCCGCAGGAGCTTGGGCACATCATCGTAGCGCGTGAACGGCGGCAGCAGACCTCCCCGGCTGGCGATGTAGCGATTCTCGCTCATCTGCTGGGCCACGACTTCGAAATCCTTACCCTCGGCCAGGGCCGCCCGGACCCGCTTGACGGCGTCAGGGCTGCCCATCTGGATGCAGCGGACCTGCACCTTCTCGCCGTAGGCCCGCTCGTATTCGTCAGCAAGCTGGCTTTCGGTGGTCGTGATCTCCCGCGCGGCGAGTTTGCGGAGGTACGCATTCTGCTGCATCCGGATGTGAAATTCGGTCCGCGAGATGTTCTTGGCCGTCAGAAACTCGTCCAGTAGCGTTTCGGCGGCTTCCGCATCGAAGGCCTCCGCTTCCTGCTCGTCCGGGCCGAACGCCAGGGGCGCGGCGATCCGGCGCAGGGCGTCCCTGTGCTCGGCCTCGATATCCGCGTCGGTCACCGTGATGCCGTGGCGGGCCGCTTCCTGCCGGAGTACGGCCGATACGACAAGCTTCTCGAGCATGTTCAGGCCCTGGGCCTCGACGAGCGCATCGATCAGTGCTGAGCGCAGAATCGGCTCACCGTTGACGCGGGCCACAGTCGTATCCGCGACCGGTCGAGCGGGTGTGGGCATCTCGCGCGGCTGGGTGGTCGGCTCAGGCGCCGCCGGCTCGGCATGCGGGGCCGGCGCGACGGGCGGCGGAGCTTCCCAGGCGGCGGCCACCGGCTCAGCGGGCCGACGATCGGGCTGCGCGCAACCAGCCGCGGCGACCAGCGCCACCGCCATCGTCGCAAGGGCGCGGAACAACTCCATCGGGGGCCGCCGCTCATTCCATCGGTCTTTCGTGCTCATGGTTGAATCCTCACGATCGCGAACCTACGCCAAGCCACCGGGACGGTCAAGTGTCGGCAGAATGTCCTGACCTTGCCCAAGCGATCCGCAGCAGGTATCAGAGGGCAAGACACACGAGGGATGCGATCCGTGGCCAACCGAACCCTGACTCGACGTGCGGCCCGAGGCCGCCTGGCCGGCTTTGTGGCGATCGGCTCTGTGATAGCATTCCCACTGTTGAACCGGCTGACTTGCCATCCCGGAGAGACGGTGATCCTGCTCCTGCCGCTGGCGTTCGGGGCGATGTTGTGGTTCGGCTGGCCGGCCGTTCGCCGTGTGGCGTGGTGGAAATACGCGCTCTACGTGGGTTTCCTCGTTCTCATCGTGGCCGGGGCGGAGGCGTTCGCGGCCTACGTGGCCCGCGGGCGGTTGTTGTGGATCGAGGTCGTCTGGGCAATCTACTTCATCATCGCATGGCGAATGGCTTGGGGCCTCTGGAAGCGCACCGTTGGCGTGGCCGGCGAACGGTATCGGCGATGGGGGCGACGGGCCCGGCGTCGCGCCGGCGGTCTACGCCAGTTGAGCGGGGCGCGGTGGCGGATGGCGACGGCGGCTCTGTTCATCGGCCCGGCGCGGTTCTGTCTGGTCGTCTTTGTGTTCGCGCCGCTGCTGCTCGGATCGCTGATTCACCGCATCAAGATCGGCAACTCGGCAGACTTTGGTGGTTACGCGAGCCTGCCGATCGAGACTGTTTCGTTCCCCACGGAAGATGGCCTGACGATTTCGGGCTGGTTCCTGCCGGACGGCAACAGTGATTCGACCGTCGTGATCTGTCATGGCGCCGGTGCCAACAAGGGCAACTTCGTCGACTTTCTCGGCGTGTTCCACACCCGCGGTTATAACGCGCTGATCTTCGATTTCCGCGGCCACGGCGAGAGCAGCGGCCATACGTCCACGTTTGGCCTCTTCGAAACCGCCGACGTCCGTGCAGCGGTCGATTGGCTCAAGAACGAGCGGCCGCGGCAGGCGCAACATGTCTATGCGCTCGGCTCGTCCATGGGGGCCATGGCGCTCGTCCGGGCCGCGGCGAACGATCCGCGCATCGAAGCGATCATCCTCGACAGCGCGTATGTCTCAGCGCCGTTGCTGGCTCGCCAGCACACCGCCGGCATTCCGGTTATCGGACGCGCATTTTCGGATCTCATCCTCGCGGCGATGTCACTGCATGCCGGGCGGTCGATGTGGTCACTCGACGCGAGCGATGCGATCGCCGCGCTGTCGCCGCGGCCGGTGCTGCTCATCCATGGCGAAGACGACCTCGTAATCCCACCGGTCAACCTGTCGTTGTTGTTTGATCTGGCCAATGAACCCAAGACACAGTGGCTCGGGCCGGGCATGCACAGCAACATCATGTTCGCCGACTTCGACGGGTATCAGCAGCGGGTCATCACGTTCCTGGATCAAGCGAAGAGCGCGCAAGCGGCAACGCAATAACTCTACAGAAGAAAAGGCTACCACCAAGCCACGAGCACACCAAGAAGACCAGGATGCAGGGGCTTCTCCGTGTCTTGGTGCCTTTGTGGTTCGTTGGTCTTCTCCGTGCCCTGGGAGCCTCCGCGGTGAACATTCCGCGCGGTTACACCGGCCGCAACGGGCCGGTGTCGGCGCGGCTGACGTGGACCTTTACACCCGGCACGGCCGCGGCGAGTCGTTTGGCCAGCGATGCCAGGACCGGGCGTTCGCTTTCGGAATGGCCGAGGGCGATCGCACAGCGGCCGGTGCGGAGGTAGGTGAGTGCGTCGTGGTGGTGGATCTCGCCGGTCACCACGACATCGGCGTCGGCAGCGAGGGTCTTTTCCAGCGGCAACAGCCCGGCCGCGCCGGCGCAGACAGCCGCACGGCGGAGGCGCTGACTGCTCCTGCCGACGATCTGTACGACCGACGAGCCGATGCGCCGTTTCAGCAAGCGGGCCAGGCCTCCAAGCGTGGTGCCCGTCGGAAGCCGGCCAACGCGACCGATGCCCGGCGCCGGCGGGACATCGAGCGGATACACGTCGTACGCGGGCGTTTCATAGGGATGCGCGGCAGTCAAGGCCGCAACGATTTCGGAGAGGCGGCCGCGAGGCGCCACCGTTTCGATGCGCACCTCGTCCACGTGTTCGAGCCGCCCTTTGCGTCCGACGGCCGGGTGGGTTTCGTCCGTACCGAAAAACGTGCCTTCGCCGCGGAGGCGGTAGCTGCATTTCTCGTACGCACCAATGCGGCCGGCGCCAGCAGCGAACATCGCCTCGGCGACGCGATCGAGCGCGGCCGGCGGCACAAACGTGACGATCTTGCATTCCGAACGCCCGGCCGGCACGAACTCGAACGGGCCCACATCGCGCAGGCCGCACAGTGACGCGAGCACATCGTTCGTGCCGCCATCGACCGCGTCGAGTGCTGTGTGGGGTGAATAGATGCTGATGCCGTGGCGGATCGCCTCATGGACGATCGCATCAGTGCTTTCGCTGTCAGCGAGAACCGCCTTGATTGGCCGGAAGATCGGCGGGTGATACGACACGATCATCGGGCAGCGCCGCCGAACCGCCTCGGCCAGCACAGCCGGTGTGGTATCAATGCACAACAGCACCCGTGTGCAGGGCGCTGCACGGTCGCCGACGAGCAGCCCGACATTGTCCCACGCTTGCGCCAGCCGCGACGGCGCGAGGATTTCCATCGCCTGGCATACATTTCCAACGGTATTCGTCGTGCGTCGGGCCATGAAAACGGATCGCTCCTTTCGAGGCGGGTGGCAGCGGCTCCATTGCGACGCCATCACACGGGCCGTGCGGGCGGCTGTCAAGCGGTCGGGGACCGTGACCAAAGGCCCCATCGACCACGCGAGATTGCCGGAGCAGCCCCGCCGAACGGCCTTGGGGAAGGCGAATCCAACCGACGCGCCCCCTTGTGCCTGGCCGATTCACGGTCGGCCAAGCCCCCCAGGCATTGATGTTTTCGGTCTCGTATTCGGAATTTTGGTAAAATGGTGCGTCCCACTTCAGATGGGTCCGCAAATGGCCGATGTAGCCGGCGGTGGCGGACGTGTGACACCGGGAGAGACAGTTACCCGTACGCCACACGCCGTCGGCCGGCGCGGCCGACGGCAGGAAGTCCGGTTCTTTCCAGAGGGGAAACCGCGCGTGACGGTCTTGGCGTGAGATCCCGGCATCCGCCGCGAGCGTCACGTGTACCAACGATCATCCACGATCCATGCACAGTTGTGAGGAGGCAAGGAAGTGGCAGCGGAATGTGCGTCTTTATCGGATTGTGCGTTCTATCAGAAGCACCAAACGAACCGCGATCCGGCATGCCGAGCGAGCATTCAGCAGTATTGCAAGGGGCCCAAGAAGCTGATGTGCAAACGGATGCGGTTCCTCCATGAACATGGCATGTCGCCATCGCCGGACATGCTGCCCGACGGGACGACCATCCGACGGGCGGTACCGGCCGGCTGATGCGGCAAACGCACGCAAGCGTCGCACCAGTGCCAGCCGAGGGCACGCACGCATCGCACAACGGCCTCAGCGAAGCCTTCACAATCATTTTTGCCTTGTTTTGAAGGAAAGAAGCAATCGGTGTTTTCCGAAGGGGAAGAATGGCGCGGGTCCTTCGTGTGAGGTCTCCGGTTTCAGATGCCGCCGACACGGGCGTCGAAAACAGCGAGCTACCGTCCGAGAATAGAAAAGGGGTATGCCGATGACAGACGAATGTCCTTTCTTACCGAATTGTGGGTTCTTCAAGAAGTATCAGGCCACGAAAGACTTGGTGTGTCAGGGCTTCATTCTGCAGTACTGTCGGGGGGCCAAGCGCTCACTATGCAAACGCATGCAATACAAGCAGGAACATGGTGTGCCGCCGTCGGACGATATGATGCCGAGCGGCCAGATGATTATGGCGCCTGCGGGAGCATGACGCGATCATAGCGGGCAATACTGCATGATACGCAGTTGCTACGTCTGAATGGCATGCGTGCCCGTTGCACACAACCCATGCGGTGCAGCACCTGCTACGGTCGGTGTGACAGCCGCTTTCCGCTGGCGTTCGTGACCTCCGCGCGATAGCCGAAGGGCACCTCGAGCCGATAGGCCAGGCCTTCGCCGTCCTTCCACCACCGCAGTGTCACCGCACCGGTCGGCGTTGGCAGCCGACCTTCACACCAAGCCAGATCCGCATCAGCGAAGCGCAGCCGAACAACGCGGTTGGGATCGTCAATCTCGAAGATTCCCAGCACGTCGCGATAGAGCACGTGTGCGACCATCGACGCGAAACCGTGGTTGCAGCTCGCATAGGGTCCGTCGTTTTCCCAGAGCGTCCCGGTCCGATCGGCCATGAACAGGTTGTAGCCGGCGGATTCCTCGAGAAGTTGCTGGACCAATCCGTATCGCGAGAGCAGCTCCAGGCGCAGCACGTTGCCGATGAACTGGTTGGCCTGGTGAATGTCCGGATGGGCCTTGGTTTGTTTGCGCTGTGGGCCGAACTCCTCGCACAGCCGCTTCCAGAGCGCGCCATGCGTTTCGGGGGTGACGATTTTGAAGAAGAACGCATAGTACTGGCACACTTCCGAGCGGTTGGCGGTCCGCGTGAGCTTCCCCTCCTTGCGCTCGGCGTTGTCGACGAAGAACGTGCCGTCGAATGACTGCTTGCGAATGGTTTCGCGGATCGCGTCGGCCTGCTCGACGAGGTCGGGGCGGTTGTATAGCCGGCCGGCGGCGCTCAACGCGCCCGCGTAGAGCATGTTGGTCGGGTAGTTCACGTCTTGGACGAAGTGGGCAGCATTCGACCATTCCACGAAGACCCAGCTTTCGAGCTTCTCCAGCAGACCGTCATCATTATGAAACGGCTTGAAGTAGTCGAAGAGCTTCATGACGCGGGGCCGCAGTGCGTCAACCATGGCGCGGTCACCCCCGCGTACCGCATACTCCTCGAGCTGCACGATGAACCAGAGCGCCCAGTTCGGAATGAAGACACCATCGTTGTGATCCGCCGGATAGCACATCGGCAGCATGCCCTCGGGCAGATGTTCGAACCGCTCCGGCAGCAGGAAGTTCTCGATGAAGTTCGTTTCCAGGCTCAGGTCGTGATTGAAATCTTTCGCCACGCGTGCCGTGAAAAAACTGTCGCACAGCCAGCCGGCCCGCTCGCGGGAGGGGCAGTCCATGAAGAGATCCGCGCCGTTCTGGGCGAACGTCTCGCGGGCGGCGGCGAACAACCGGTTCAGCCGCTCATCGCTGGCGGCGAAGTGGGCGCCCCAGATGTCCGGGTTGATGTACTCGCGCAAGTAGACGTTCTCCACGTCACAGGCGCCTTCGAGCACCATGAGCTTAGCATAGCGCATCGTGTAAGGCTCGAAGCTCTCGACCGCGTATGTGCCCGGTTCGAGTTCAAACGCGAGGATATTCACGCAGCCGAGTCGTTTGAAGTTAACGTCGCCGTCGCTCAGGATCTCGTCGAACGTCAGGAACAGCCGCGTCTTCGCCCGGCAGGTGACGGTCGCGCCGACGAAGCCCGTCCGATTCACGCCGAAATCGACGATCGCGTAGCGATTGGCTCCGAGCCCGTAGCGGCCGGCGGCCGGCGTGTCCGCGTCGGTTCGGCTGGCGTTCGCCACGGCCTGCAGCTCGATCGACGGAATCACGGTCAGTTCGTTCTCGGGGTAGCCCTTGAGCTTCGGCCCGATGTGCACCAGCGAGCGGTCCTTCCATGGGTTCTCCACCGGCTGGCCTGCAGCCAATTCCCCCGCCGCAACGTCCCAGACGACCGGCCGGCACTCGAACGTCGGATACCCGATGCGCCGCGGCAGCAGCTTTACCGGCGGCTGCACCGTGCATGCGGCCGGCTCGCCGGCGGCGGATGGATCCTCGCGCCATTGATCAAAGCCCGGACGCAGCGAATAGACCTCGGACGCCGGACGCTGGAAGCTGTACCGCTGCACCTTCTGGAGCCGATGTTCGAGTATCCGTGCGTCAAAGACGGCACCATCGCCGGCTGTCGAAGCGAGCACGTGACCGCCGGCGAGCACCTCGGCCTGCAGGAACGAGGGCTGATCGAGCAGGTAATAGCTGTTGGTGTTGTAGCCGGCGACCTCGACCGCGACGACGTTGCGGCCGCTCGCAAGCTGGTTGGTCAGATCCCACTCGTCGACGCGGAACCACCCGTGGGGCCCGCGCGCAGGGCCGTGGCCGATGAACTGCCCGTTGAGCGTCGCGCGGTACAGGCACGATGCCGTCAGGCGCAGCGTGACCTTCTCGTCCGCGGGCGCGTCGATGGCCGCGCGGAAGCCGACGAATACGTTGATTTCCTTCTCGCGCCCCGTCGGCCAGACAGGCTTGGCGCTGCGGAACGTGACCGCGTGGGTCGGGACCGCCAGGATCGCGACGATCAGGGTCGAGCATATTGGAAACCGCATGGAACGCCTCTCTTTCGGTTGTGCCTTATGAAGCCGGTGCCACGAGCCGGATCCGCCCGATCCGGTACCGTCGCTGCCCGTCCTCCGCCGGCAACGGCATCGCGATCGTCGGCGTACCAATCCGCGAGCCGAGTGAGATGAAGAGGTCGTACTCGCCGGCCGCGGCGTTGGATGGAATCGTGAATCGCAACGTCTCTGTACGTTCCGGGATGGAATCCGGCGAGCCGACCGGCAACGAACGGACATCAAACTCTTCATCGACGGACGCGGTGACGATGCCGCCCTTGGCATCCTTGAGCGTCAGGGCGACATGGCCGCCCGGATAGCACGGCGCGACGCCGGCGTTGGCCCATCGGCTCTCGACGGTGAAGCGCTGGCCAATCACAACCTGTTCGGGCCAGCACATCTCGCGCAGTTGGATCCGATAGCCGAGGCGGCGGTTGATGCGCTCGATCAACTCGCGATTCTCTTCCAGCAGCACCCGCGGCCACCAATGAATCGCCATATAACTGGCGTGGTAATCCTCGACCGCCTTCAGCAGAAGCGAGCCGTCGCCCCAGGCCTTGCGGGCTTGCGAGCTGCCATAGTGTTCGTGTTCCAGGACCACCGGCATCGTCGGCCAGAAGTCCTGCGCCATCTCGGCGTGATACCACGACCGTGGCGGCGGCTGCACCAGGATGCTGTCATCCCGCAGCGATACGCCCTTCGACAGGGCGTAGTCCGTGATCGGGTGATGCCGGCCGGGTTTGTCATGCCCCGCGAAGTCGTCGCTGATGCACAGTAGCGTCTTCCTGAAATGCTTCAGGTGCAAGTCGATGTGCTGCTTCTGCACCGCCAGCAGATCGGCCTCGGGCACCTGGCTGCTCATGTGCGTATGGCCTTCGCCCCAGAGGCCGAACGTGCCGACGTCGACGAACGCGACATTCGGATCGCCATCGTAGCGCCGCCCCATCGCGGCAAGGAAGTGGTCGAGCTTCTCGAGGAAGACCGGGGCGACGAAGTCCGGGTCCCACATCGACCCGCCCGGCACGCGGCCCTGGCCGAATGCGTAGTCATAGCCGTTGGCGCCCGCGTTCTTGACCCACTCCGGCGTCGCGTATCGCAGCCAGTTCTCCGAGCAGGTGATCCGCAACGCGACGCGCTTGCCCCGGGCGATCCATCGCTGCGCCGGCGTGTCCAGCAACGACCAGCAGAATTGGCCCTCCTCGGGCTCGAGAAACGCCCACGGCACGCGCAGATACACCGTCGAAAGCCCCGGAAAATCATCGAGCGTGTCCGACGGCTCGAGTTTCGAGCCATAGTTCGACAGCAGGTTCGAATAGAAATGCATCGTCCAGCCCATGTCCGGGTTGACCAGCGCGTCGCCGGTATCCGCGGGCCGAACCGTAGTGCATGGCTCCTCGCCGACGGCGGCCAGGCTCGAGAAGCCCGCTAGCATAATCCCGAAACAGAGTGAGAATACGCGTTGCGTCATTGTTGCTCGTCCAATCCTCGGCGTGGGCGATCCCGGGCGCGTCAACCGCGTCATGGGTGCCGGTCCGAATTACCAATTGTGGGCCAAGCCGCGGCGGTCGTAAAGGGCGATGATTGGCCGGTCAAGACAGGCCAACGCTTGACAGACGGCGCCGCCGGACGAAACTCTGCATCAGTGGCACGGCGGCCAAGGGGGGTTCATTCCAGGCTTAGCGGAGGCTTGATGCATGGAACCAGTAGCCACAGCGCCCGTATCTTCTCCGGCAGCGGCAGCGTCCAAGACGCCCGCCGAATCCGGCCGACTCGTCTCGCTCGATGCCCTGCGCGGGTTCGACATGTTCTGGATCGTCGGCGGCGAACGGATCTTCCACGCCCTGGCCACGTGGACGGGCGCGGCCTGGCTCGTGTGGCTCTCCGGCGAGCTGCACCATCCCGAATGGAACGGCTTCAAATTCTACGATCTGATCTTCCCGCTCTTCCTGTTCATCTCCGGCGTGACGATGCCGTTCTCGCTGACGCGGCGGATGGAACGCGGCGAGAGCAAACGCGCGTTGTATCTGCGGGTGATTCGCCGCGGGCTGATCCTCGTCGTGCTCGGCTTCCTCTATGGCGGGATGCTCAAGTTCGAATGGGAAACGATGCGCTGGCCGAGCGTGCTCGGGCGCATCGGCCTGGCGTACCTGTTCGCGGGGCTGATCGTGCTGCGGTGCGGCCTGCGCGGCCAGATTCTCTGGATGCTCAGCCTCGTGCTGGCGTACTGGGCGGCGATGACGCTGATCCCCGTTCCCGTCTACGCCGCGGACGCACTGGAAAAGGACGAGCATCTGGCCACCTACGTCAGCCTGGCCGGCTACATCGACTGGACACTGCTGCCCGGGCGGCTCTATAAGGTAGTGCACGACCCCGAGGGCCTGCTTTCGACCGTGCCGGCGATCTCGACAGCGCTGCTGGGCGCGATGACCGGCGCCTGGCTGCGCCGCCCGTCGCCGCGACCGATCCTCAAGGCCGTTGGCCTCGCGATCGCCGGTGCCGCGTGCCTGGGCATCGGAAAGCTCTGGGACCCGTGGTTCCCGATCAACAAGAACCTCTGGTCGAGCTCGTTCGTCTTCTACGCCGGCGGCTGGAGCCTGCTGTTCCTGAGCGTGTTCTACTTCATCATCGACGTTTGCCGCCTGCGGCGTTGGGCGTTCTTCTTCGTGGTCATCGGAGTCAACCCGATCACGATCTACTTCGTGGCGAACCGGCTGGTCGACTTCAAGTACACGGCGACGTTCCTGTTCGACGGCGCACTACGCCACGTTGATGAGCCGCTCCGCGCAGTGCTGTGGGCCAGCGGCGTCATCCTGTTGGAATGGCTGTTCCTGCTGTTCCTGTATCGCAAGAGAGTATTCCTGAGGGTCTGATATGCGATTATCCAGCATCAGCTCGTGCGGGGTGCCACTGGTCCCGACGTCGCGTCGGGACCCGCCCATGCCTTCCTCTGCTTCTGCCTTCTGCCTTCTGGCTTCTGCCTTGTTCCGGCAGTGCTTGAGCTTCTCGCTTGCTGCTGTGGTACTCGTTGCAGCAGCCCCGCTCGCAATCGCCGAAGAGATCACGCCCTGGCGCACCTGTTTCCAGACCGCCCGAGCGTGGACAGCCAGCGTCGATATTCAATCCGACACCGTGCTGGTTTACGGCGTCAACGACTCTTTGCGCGAGCGCGTGCGATCCTGGGCCGAGCAGGGCTACCGCGTCGAGCTGATGACCGGCGTGGCCTGGGGCGAGTACCAGGACTATGTCGAGGGACGATTCGACGGCGTCGAACACCGGGACGAGGCCCAGGTCCGCCGCGACGGCACGCCGATCATGCACCATGCCACCGTACCGTACTTCGTGCCGAGCGCGACCTATCGCGCGTACCTCAAGCATCTGCTGGCCAAGGCGATCGACGCCGGCGTGACCGGCATCCACTTGGAAGAGCCTGAGTTCTGGGCCTTTGGCGGTTACAGCGAAGCGTTCAAACGGGAATACCAGCAGCACTACGGCCAGCCCTGGACGCCGCCGCACGAAAGCGTCGATGCCCGGTGGAAGACCGCGCGGCTACAGCAGCAGTTGTACCGCGACACGCTTCGTGAGCTGTTCGTCTTCAGCAAGCAATATGCCGAAAGCAAAGGGCGCAGCGTCCGTTGCTACGTGCCGACGCACAGCCTCGTCAGCTACGCGCAGATCCGGATGGTAAGCCCCATGGCCAGCCTGATGGCAATGAAGGAAGCCGACGGTTACATCGCCCAGGTCTGGACCGGCACCGCGCGGGCGACAAACGTCTACAACGGCGTGGCCCGTAGCCGCACGTTCGAGGCCGGATTCCTCGAATATGCCCAGATGATCAGCATGGTCCGGCCGACCGGGCGCACGTGTATTCTGCTGGCCGATCCGGTCGAGGACGATCCGCAGCACGGCTGGGACGACTACGAGGAGAAGTACAAGTGCGTCCTGGTCGCTTCGCTCTTGCAGCCGGACGCGTGGCATTTCGAGACGATGCCGTGGCCGGACCGCATCTTCGAAGGACACTACTTCGCGACCGAGGCCGACGCCGCACGACGGAACGAGCCCAACCCGCCGCCACGCGTGCCGATGCCGCCGCGTTATGCGACGACTCTGCTGGCATGCATCAACGCACTGAATCACATGCATGCCGCCGCCGACGAACTCGAATGGGACGCCGGCACGCGCGGCGTCGGCGTGCTGATCTCCGACAGCATCATGTTCCAGCGCGACGATCCGTCACCGAGTGATGGGCGACTGAGTTCGTTTTTTGGCCTGGCCATGCCGCTGGTCAAACATGGTCTGCCTGCCAAAGTGGTGCAGCTCGAGACGTTGACCGACACGCATGCGCTCGATGGGGTCGATGTGCTGTTGATGACGTACGAGGGGATGAAGCCGCCGTCGCCGGCGTTTCATGACGTGCTGGCCCGCTGGGTCCGCGAGGACGGCGGCGGTCTGATCTTCGTCGATGACAACCGCGACCCGTACAACCAGGCGGCCGGCTGGTGGAATACCGCGCCGATGGCGTATGCCACTCCCGACGAGCATCTCCTCGAAAAGCTCGGCGTCGAGCCCGGCGCCGTCGGCCCGGTCGCGTGCGGCAAGGGCGTGGTACAGGTCGTGGCCGAGAGCCCGGCGGCGATCGCGCACCGGCAGGGCGGTGCAGATGATGTTCGCGGCTGGACCCGCGCCGTGCACGCGGCCCTGAAGCGCGAAAACAAACAGAGCGCCTGGCGGGAGCAGAACCACCTCATCCTGCGGCGCGGAGCGTTCGTGATCGCCGCGACGATGGATGAGTCCGTTTCGGCCGAGCCCGCCGTTGTGCAAGGGCGGCTGGTCGATCTGTTGGATGCGGATCTGCCGGTACGGAACGATCCGACGCTCGAACCGGGCCGGGTGGGCCTCTACGCGATTGCGGACTCCGGCGCGAAGCCCGCGGTGCTCGCATCCGGCAGCCGGATCCGCGATGTCGAGACCACCGACGACGCCCTGCGGTTCACGTCGCGCGGGCCGGTGAATACAACATGCGCCACCCGCGTCCGGCTGCCCAAGTTGCCGGCTCGCGTAACCGGCACGCGCGACGGCCAGCCGCATCCGGTCGAGTGCATCCCGGATGAGACATCCGGCACGGTGCTCCTGCGCTACGCCAACGCAGCCGCGCCGCTGCGCGTGGAATGCCGCTGGTAAGGGGACGTTACTCATCATTGCCGAACAAAAACCAAGCCAGTGTAGTGCACAAAACAATCATATTGCGGTAAGGCAAGCAATGATGAGTGATGTCCCCCTCCACCCGAAACGGCTACACTACACAGCATGCCTGTCGGCTGGGTCTACAGTCCGTTCTTTCATCGGCACAACACGGGGCCGTCGCATCCCGAATGCGCCGAACGTCTGGATGCGATCCTCGCGGCGCTCGACGAGACCGGCCTGCTGAGCCGCCTGACACCGCTGGCGTTCGACGCGGCGAGCGTCGAGGCTCTGACCGCCGTCCACGAGCCGGCCTACGTCGATCTCGTCCGACTGGCGTGCGAGAACGGCATGACGTTCATTGGCGGCGAAGATACGCGGCTGTGCCCGGAGAGCTACGACGTCGCGCGTCTCGCGACCGGAGGTGTACTGGCGGCCTGCGACGCCGCGATGACTGGCAAGGCGAAGCGAGCGTTCTGTGCCGTTCGTCCGCCCGGCCATCATGCCGAGCGCGACCGGGCGTGCGGCTTCTGCCTGTTCAACCATGTGGCTGTCGCCGCCGAACATCTTGTGCGAATGCACGGCCTGCCGCGCGTCGCGATCGTCGATTGGGACGTCCACCACGGCAACGGCACGCAGCATATCTTCGAGACCCGCGACGACGTGCTCTACATCAGCGTGCACGAGACGCCGGCGCTGCTGTTCCCCCATACGGGCGAGGCGAGCGAACGCGGCCACGGTCGCGGCGAGGGCGCCACGGTCAACATCCCGATGCCGCCCGGCAGCGGCGATGCGGCGTACCGGCAGGCATTCGCCGAAACGCTCATCCCGACACTCGACGCATTCCGGCCGGCGCTTGTGCTGGTCAGTGCCGGCTTCGACGCCGTCCGGTCGGAGCGATCGGCCGACATCAACCTCGACCCGCCCTCGTTCGACTGGATGACGCGCGAACTGCTCGCCGTAGCCAACCGCCACGCCGAAGGCCGCCTCGTCAGCATTCTTGAAGGTGGCTACGACCTCAGCGTACTCGGCGCCTGCGCTGCCGCCCACGTCCGGGCGCTGCTGGCCGAGCCATGATCACCGGCCGGGGACATTACTCATTATTGCGAGAGGCCAGTACCGTCATCTTTTGCGGTGGGACCATCGTCTGGAAACGCGCCCGCAATAATGAGTGGTGTCCCCCTCACTCGCTCGTTGTGCATCACTCATTGCCTCCCTGTAAATCCTGAGACCTGACTACAGCAGTATTGCACGGCAGCCGTCGGCCCGAATCCGGCGGGTCGATGGACACGCCTCTCGTGGCAAGCGGATGGATCATGTTACGCGTCCTGCATTTCGTTCCATCTTGACCAGCTTTGCGCCGTCCGCGACATGCGATACGATACCGCCATGACCTCGAAGCAGCGCATGCAAGTTGCGATGGCCCGGGCGATTCCCGATCGCGTGCCGGTGATGTGCCAGCTTGCGCTGGGCCACTACTTCCTGCACGCCGGGCTCGACCCGTTCGACGTGTGGTTCACGAGCGACGGCTTCGCCGAGGCCCTGATCCGGCTGCGCGAGCGGTATCGCTTCGATGGGATTCTGGTCAACCTGCCCGGGCGCCCGCCCGACATCAGCCGCTACGTCGATCGCATCGAACGCGGCGAGACCGAGGACCGCGTGTTCTGGCTCAACGGCGGCGCGGCCCGGCTGCCGCACGACGACAACGCCCATTACGTCCGCGCGGCCGAGCAGCGGCCAGTGCCGCCGTTCGCTGAGATTGAGCCGGATGCGCTGTTTTACGTCGAGCCGTGGGATGCAACGGGCGTCAACTATCCGTTCACGTGGGACTTCGAGCGCGAGCCGCGGCCGGAAAGCGACTTTTTTCCATCGTACTGCACGGCGACGATCGAGGCCGTCCTCGCGCGCGTCGGAGAGACAATCTCGGTGCATTCGGAGCTGTTCTCGCCCTTCTCGCAACTGCTGGAGCTGCTCGGCTATGAGGCGGCCCTGGTCGCGCTGCTGGACGACCCAGCCAAGGCTCACGCCTGCCTGGAGCGGTTGACCGTCGGCGCGATCGAGCTGGGCCGGCGGCAGGCCCGCTGTGGCGTCGACGCCGTGCTGATCTCCTCCGCATTCGCCGGTGCCGGCTTCATCAGCCGCGAGCACTACGCCGAGTTCGTCCTGCCCTACGAACGACAACTGACGGCGGCGATTCGCGCTGAAGGGTGGCATGGGCAGGCCGCGCGGGGTCTGGCTCCTTTTTGCCCGGACCGAGATGGCACTGCGGGTGCGGGCCCTGAATCGCAACAAACGCTGCGGCAGCGAGCGGACGCCTCAGGCAAAAAGGTGCCTGACCCCCTCTCTTCCGCCGCACCGCCCCTCTACATCTACACGCACACCTGCGGCGCGATCGGCGACCGGCTCGACCTGATGCTCGACACCGGCACCGACGGCATTGACACGCTCGACCCACCGCCGCTCGGCACGGTCGAGCTCGACAAGGCTAAGCCGCAGCTTGCCGGCAAGGCCTTCATCAAGGGCAACATCGACGCGGTCAACACGCTGCTCGAGGGCACAAACGAGCACTTCACGCAGGACGTCCGCTGGCGCCTCGAAGTCGGCAAACCAGGCGGCGGCTACATCCTCAGCTCCGCCTGCTCCGTCGCCCCGCACGTCAAACCCGCCCGCCTCGAACAGCTCGTCACGCTGGCCGAGGAACTCGGCAGATACGATTGACGTTCCTGATCGTCCCCCGCGTTCCGCCCTCTGCCACTGTGCACTCTTGCCTCCATGAGATCGCAGATCAGAAAACGGGGCAGGTTCGTTTGTTGGGAAAGCGGCTGCGCAAATCGTCGGCGAGCGATACCGGTTACCCGGAAGTCGGCTGGTCTTGAATCTGCGGGAATCGGTGCGAATCTGCGGATCGACTCTTCTTCGGTGGAAGCGAAGGTCAGCAGGGAGGAGCAGAAGAGACAGGAGACAGAAGCAGAGCGAGCACGGCCAGCGAGACGCCGGCCGCTACGGGTAAAGAAAACCGAACGAGAACCTTGTAACATTATGATGACGCTTCTCACCCGACGAATGTGGCTTCGCCGCGGCCAGAGCGGTCCCGATGCACATCGGGACCGCACTCCAAGGGCTGACGCTCTATTCGTTGCCGCTACGTAATGGCATTCAGAACATCACTCATTTCTTCTCCGAAGAGCTGCATGTAGAAATACTGCCCGACCTCAACCGTCTTGAGCGGCACCATCGCTATTGCCTGCTTCAGCTCTGTCGGCGAAAACCGGGTGTCGAGAGGCGGCCCGAACGGTGTGTTTCGTTTGTCTATCTCGACAACCGCTAATCGGGCACGCGGTTTCAACAACCGACCGACCTCGTTCCCAAAGCCTCGGATCTGGTCCTTGGAAAAACCATGGAAGACCGTCGAAAGGTAGATCAGGTCAACCGAGGCCGTCGCCAGGACTGTTGTCTTCGTTACGTCGCCTTCGATTGCCTCAATATTGCTGCCTTGTGTCTCGAGCCGCAGCGTCTCAATGGCCGCCTTGTCAGGGTCCAGCGCATAAACCTTGCCCATATCCCCGACTCGATGCGCGAATTCCTTGGCCATGTAGCCATTTCCGCAACCCGCGTCAAGAACGGCCTGCCCGGGACGAATATCGAGCTCCCGCAGGATCGTGCCCTTGTCCAGCAGACTCTCCGACGACCTACCGCCGTGCGAATGTGCCATCTGTCAATCTCCTCGTACTGCCGGATAATCTCCTCGCACCGCCGGCCTTTCGTATGAAAGGTACATCTCGTACTCAAGGCCATTCTCGATTCTCGGTTCTTCAGCCACTTGAGGCAAGACCGCCTCCAGGACACGAACGAAGACAATGGCGAAGAAGATGAATCAGGATGCTTTTGACAACAACATGACGCCTTTCGCCCGACGATTGCGGCTTCGACACAGCTAAAGCGATTTCGATGCACATCGGGACCGCAGTCCAAGGGGGCTTCGGCCGTGAGCTCAGCCGAACGGCTGGCGCTCTGTTCGTTGCCGCCACGGGTCGTTCGGCCGGCTGGGGGGATGCGGGGTGAACGGCACACTGCCGAGACCTTGCGATTCGGTGGCCCTGCTCGTGCTGCCGAGCGGCGTTTTGCGTTGCGCTCCTCTCACGATACGCTGCCTACGTGATGAAGTCTGCACCCCAATGGTGAAGAAAGGATAACCACGAAGAGCCGAAGGACACGAAGAAGACTGGAGATCGGACGAAAGGTCGAAGAATCCATCGATCTGGCTCCTGGTTCAGTCTCTATGCGTGAACTGGATCGTCACAAATCCCCATTCTTCGTGCTCTTCGCGGGCTTCGTGGTGGTGTCTTCTTATGCAACTGGTGGGTAAACCATGCGATGATCGAAGCACAGACCACAACGGCGTGGG
>JAFGKA010000016.1 GCA_016928855.1 Phycisphaerae bacterium | reverse complement strand
TAGAACCGCAGGTTGTGCAGCGAGACCAGGATCGGCCCGAGCATCTCGCCAGCCAGGAACAGGTGGCGGATGTACGCCTGGGAAAATCCCGTACAGGCCACGCAGTCGCAGCCGGTCTCCAGAGGCCGCTCGTCGAGCCTGTGTTTCTCGTTACGGAGCCGTAGCGGCCCGGTTGGCGTGAAGGCGTACGCATTCCGCCCGTTCCGCGTCGGCAGCACGCAGTCGAACATGTCGATGCCGGCCTGCACCGCCGCCACGATGTCCGCCGGCATGCCGACGCCCATCAGGTATCGCGGGCGATCGGTCGGAAGGTGCGGCCCGAGCGCCTGGAGCACCTCGACCATCAGTTCATGCGGCTCGCCGACCGACAGGCCGCCGACGGCATAGCCGGGAAAGCCGATCTCGACCAGCCGCTCGGCACACATGCGGCGGAGATCGTGATGGATGCCGCCCTGGACGATGGCGAACAGGGCCTGATCCCCGCGGGCGTGCGCGGCCTTGCATCGGCCGGCCCATCGCAGCGTACGCTCGACGGCGCCGGCGATCACCTGACGCTCGGCCGGGTACGGGGGGCACTCATCGAAGGCCATGATGACGTCGGCGCCGAGCTGGTTCTCGATCCGCATGGCGATTTCGGGATCGAGTCGCATCAGAGCCCCGTCAATGTGCGAGCGGAACGAGACGCCGTCGTCATCGATCGTGGCCAGATCGGCCAGCGAGAAGACCTGATAGCCGCCGCTGTCGGTCAGGATCGGCCCGCCCCAATTCATGAAGCGGTGGAGTCCGCCCAACTGCTCGATGACCTCGGCGCCGGGGCGCAGGGTCAGGTGATAGGTATTGGCCAGGATCATCTGGGCGCCGGCTTGGCGGACCATGGCGGGCAAGACGCCCTTGACCGCCGCCCGCGTCCCGATCGGCATGAACGCCGGCGTATCGACGACGCCGTGCGGAGTCGTCAGCCGCCCCACCCGAGCCGCCGTGGTCAAATCCCGCGCACCAATTCCGAACTCAAACATCGCCGCATCGTACCCGCCCGGGCCCGAGCCGTCACGGGAACGCCTGCCTGCCGCCCGCTCGTCTGCTGGAGCGTAGCCGCTCGGCGGCCGGCAGCAGTGTCCTGTCGCAGCCGCGAGACGACCGCCACACCCGATAGCCGATAGACCCGCAGAGACTTTTTTCAAGCTTGGATCGAAAAACTCTTGACAATCGGCCACCAGAAGGGGTAGGCTGCATTTCCGATTATTCGGACGACGTATACCGGGTCCGCCGTTCGCGCATTTCCGGGCGGCCACTCGAGGGAGCCGGCTACACAGAGCAGGATGGACCCTTGGCAGAATCCACAGGCCAAGGGTCGGGAGAGAGACACCCGCAGGGGTGCGCTCTCTTTTTTTTCGCCTGCAAGGAGGGTAAAGCAATGAAGCTGGCGTCGCGATGGCACGTTGCCTTGCTTGGCAGTGGGCTGATCGCCGCCGGTGTGGTTGCTCGGCATGGGGTCACTACGCAGCAGCCAGCCTCCACAGCCTCGCCATCTTTTCCGGCCAGCCCACTGGCGAGCAGCCCCAGTTGCGGCCCGGCCGCCCTGCTGACGGTTGCCGATGCGCATGACAGCGAAGCCGCGCTGCGGCTGCGGGAAGTGCTTCAGCACGAAGGCACCTCGAAGAGCACGGTCACAACCCTGTATGACCTGGCGCGATGGGGACGACAGGCCGGCTTGAATCTCATCGGATTGAAGGCAGAGGCAGATGCACTGGCGCGGCTGCCGTTGCCGGCAGTCGTCCATGTGCGTCCCTACCACTTCCTCGCGCTGCTGGCGGTTGATGACAAACAGGTCTCTGTCGTCGATCACGGAACTGGAGCGCGCAAGATACCTCGGACCCGGTTTGATCGCCTGTTTGATGGCTACATCCTCTGCGTATGTCCCGCGCGCGGCGACGACATGCGCAGCATCCAAGGAGAAACGATATGTGGCGCCATGATCGCAATTCCCGGTCGGTAGGCCAACGTCGCCTGACTATGGCAACTCTGGTCAGCGGAGCGGCTGTGACAATTGTCGTTGGGTTGGCCTGGATGAATGGGCACCAGCCAGTGCTGGATTTCGCATCCACGGGTGGCATCCGCACACTCAGCGATGCGGAAATGCGGCAGGTCGTCGGTGGCTGGCTCCAACCCAAGGCGCGGAATCCGCGCGGGGGCTGTCTCGAATGCCAGGAATGTGTGGCTTCGTCTGGCCATGAAGGTCCTTCGGTCGATGTCACGACCAACGAAGTATACGAACGCCTGGACGCGCTATCGGTCGGGTCGGACGAAGCGGGGCTCTCGTTGGAACTGGTTTACAGCTCAACGCTGGCCGATGGGACGAACACGGTCGTCGATACGACGATGGGCGCGGGCTGGACACACTCGTACAACGACACCCTGCTCGACCGCGGCGCGGACATGCTCTGGATGCGTGGCGACGGCGGGATCGTCAAGTTCACCGGCGGACGAGGCGGCGTCTACACGGCCTCGACCGGCGATTTCTTTACCTTCAGCCAGACCAGCCCCACCACAGGCGAAGTAGTGTGGCCGGACGGGACCCTCTATCAGTTTCAGCAGCGGAGCGTCCCCTGGGAACCGTCAGGGATTCCCTACCTGCTCGACGCCATCATTGACCCGAACGGGCGCGTAACGACTCTGGCGTACGAACCAAACGGCCTGTTGACGACGGTGGTGGACCCCTATGGCAGCACGATGGAGTTCGAATACACGCCGGAAGGCAAGCTGACAAAAGCCTCGGCATCAGACCGCGAGGTGAACTTCGATTACGATACGTCGCTCGGCCAGCTCTCGGCTGTCGAGGTACCGGACGGCGCCACATACGCCTTCGAATACAACTTCCGTGGACAGTTGACGACGGAGACGGCCCCCGACGGCGGGACGTACGCCGTGGAATACGACACTCAGGGCAAAGTCTACCAGCTTCGCGACCCGGCTGGCGAGACGATCGCAGACTTTACCAATCCGTCGAACTGGCAACCGGACTATGAAGCGTCCATCGCCACGGGCGAAATGCACTACATCCCGGGAACCGTCACAGTCATCGACGCCGAGGGCAACACGTGGCAATACACTTACAACACCCGTGGCCACATCGTGCAGACGGTCGACCCGGCCGGTGGGATCCAGACCGTCGAGTATGACAGTGCGACGCTACGTCCCAGCCGTATCACCGATGCCAACGGCCATACAACCGAGTACGAGTACGATACCCGGGGCAACCGGACGGTGGTACGCGATGCCGAGGGGAACGAAACGCAATTCGAATACGAGCCGCTGCGCAACCGTATCACCCGAAAGATCGAGCCGGACGGGGACGTCTGGGAATATGAATACGACACCAACGGAAACCAGGTCAAAGAGATCGACCCGCTGATCGAAACCCCGGTCGATGCGACAATCGAATACGACTACTACCCGGACGGACGGCTCTGGCGCAAACGCGACCGCAACGGCAACGTAACGGAACGGGAATACAATCCCGACGGAACGATCAGCCGAGTCATCGACCCCGCCGGCGGCGAAACCTCGTACACGTATGACGCGTTCGGCAACATCGTCACAGAAACAGTCCACAACGATGACCCCGGCACGCCGGCCAACGAAGACCAGACCACGACGTACACTTATGACGGCCGCGACCGGGTCGTAACGAAGACGGACCCGACGGGTACGACTACTCATTACGAATATGATGCGAAGGGCCGCCAGATCGCGGTGCACACCGACTGGGTCGATGAAACAAACTACCGTTCGGTCACCCGGTACGAATATGATTCCCGCGGGCGGCTTGTGAGAGTTACCGAGGATGACGGCGGGCTGAGCCGAACGACACACTTCGAATACGACAACAATGGCAACCGGACAGGCGAAACCAATCCCAACGGGGTCGTCACGCAGTACGAGTACGACGGACTCGGCCGACTGGTGCGGACGGTGCGCGACCCGGGCGGACTCGCACTCCAAACGCATTACACGTACGACCCGGTCGGTAACAAGGTCGGCGAAACCGATCCGAACGGGAACACGACCACGTACCAATACGATGCCCTGAATCGGCAGCGTTTCGTGACTGACCCGCTGGGCAACGTCACCGAGTACCGGTACTTCGCGGGCGGCGGCGGTGGTGGCGGCGGCTGTGCCTGCGGTACGCCGGGGTCGAGCCTCGTGGCCTGCATCATCGACGCGCTCGGCCGGGTAACGCGGTTCGAATACGACAGGCTGGACCGGCGGATTCTCGAAGTCCGGCAAGTCGGCGTGCACGATTGCGATGCCGCGCCGGATGGCGACGACGCCTTAACGGCATATACGTACGATCCGCACGGTAACCGGCTGTCACGGACCGATCCGAACGGCGTTGTCACCACGTACACCTATACGTCGCGCCATCGCGTCGCGGGCGTGTCGAACGGCTGTGGCGAGACGGTCTCGTACGTCTATGACTGGGCAGGCAACCGCATCGCCGAGCACCGGCCCAACGGCAACGTGATTCATTCGGCCTACGACCTCGGGAACCGACTCGTCCGCGTGTACGACGCGTTGGGGGACATCAGCACCTATACGTACGACAGCGTCGGCGACCGCATCACCCGGGCGGACTCGCTCGGCCACATCACCACGACAGCCTACGACAACCTCGATCGGGTGATTGCCGTGACGGACCCGATGGGGCAGACGACGCAGTACGAGTACGACACCGCCGGCAATCAGACGAAGGTCATCGATCGCGAGGGCAACGAGACCGTCTACCAGTACGACGCCGCCAACCGGCGGATCGCCTCGTCCGTCTGGCCGGTCAAGGCCGGGCCGGCCGCGACCACCACGTATACATGCGACGGTACCGGCAATCTGACGGGAATCACCGACGCCAACGGCAACGCCACAACCTATACGTATGACGCCGCTGGCCGCCGCATCGCGGAGACCTATGCGGACGGAACATCGCCGCGATTCGTGTATGATGCCGTCGGGAATCTGGTCAGCCGTGAAGATCACATGGGCGACGGCGGCTCGCCCGGCAACATCATCACGTATACGTATGACGATCTCAATCGGCTGGTGCGACGCGAATATGCCAACGGCGAGATTGATGTGTTCACGTACGATAAGGGCCGCCGGCTGCTCTCGGCAGACAACGCGCATTCGCATGTCGGCTTCACGTATGACTGCGCCGGACGCATCGCGACCACCACACAGACCGACCTGCCGCAAACGTATTCCTATACGATCACATACGCGTACAACATCGCAGCGGGCACGCGTACGATCACGTATCCCAGCGGCAAGGTCGTCGTGGAAACGCGTGACGCCCGCGAACGCCTCGCCGATGTAAGCGGCGCCGCCACCTATGCGTACGACCTGGCGAACCGCGTGCTGACGAAGACGTTCGCGAACGGCACCGAAACCCGCTACGCGTACAACGACAACGACTGGATTACCGAGCTGCGGCATGTCGCGACGGACGGCGTGACGACGTTCGCCGGCTTCGCCCATGATTATGACCGCGAGGGCAACCGGCTCAATGCACGGAATCTGGAGGAGACCATCCCCTACAACGACGCCAAACCAGTCACGCACTCCGAGAAGTACACGTATGACGACACGTATCGGCTGATTGACTATCAGAGCGGCCAGTGGGTCGGCGGCGACATCGCCACGCCGCGACGGCACCGCACGTGGGATCTCGATCCGGTGCACAACTGGCGTGAGTTCGGCATCCACGACCTCGATACCGGCGAGGACGCCGTCTACTGCAACTCGGTCAACCAGATGAACGAGTATGACGACCCATCCACCGACGGCTTGCCGCCGGTGCCCGATGACGATGGGATAGCAGATGACTTCATGGTCACGCCCTGTGCCGCCCCCGCCGGCGCGGGCGGTTCTGGATCGCCCGATTTCGATGGCGACGGCGACGTGGACCTGGCCGACTTCAACGCGTTCCAAGGCTGTTTCAACGGACCGAACCGGCCGCCGGCAAGTGCCGGCTGCGACACTGCCGACTTCGACGCCGACAACGACGTGGATCTGGGTGACTTTGTCGTATTCCAGGCCGCGTTCAACGGCCCGAATCGCCCCGCAGCCGGTGGCCTGGCCCCGGCCCCCCTCAGCAGCGGCTACAACCAGACGCACGACAAGAACGGAAACCTGCTCGACGACGGCGAGAAAGAGTACTACTACGACTACCAGACCACGATAGGCAGCGCCCTGCGCTCCGAGAATCGGCTGACAATGGTCAAGGATAAGGATTCCGGCACGGTCCTCGGCGAATACCGGTACGACGCCCTAGGCCGCCGCATCAGGAAGCTTGCTGGCGGTGTGTCCACGATCTACGTGATCACGCCGGGCTGGCGAGAGATCGAAGAATACGAGAACGCTGCGCTGGCACGCAGCTACACCTTCGGAGCGCAAGTTGATGAAATCCTCCGAATGGATCGGGGCACCCCGAGCGAAAGCCACTACTATCATGCTGACAGCCTGGGCAGCGTGCTCAGCCTGACTGATTTGGGTGGCCAGGCGGTGGAACGTTACAGCTACGATCCGTATGGTGAAGCTACCGTGTCCGGCCCCGACGGCAGCGGATCAAATGCCCACTCCGCATACGACAATCCGTGGGCCAACAGGGGCAGGCGGCTTGATCCGGAAACCTCCTTGCTCCACTACCGACAACGAATGTACAACGTGCGCATCGGCAGATTTGTAAGCCGTGACCCCGACGGGTACACCGACGGACTCAGCCTCTACGCCGCGTATCATGTGCCACACTTCATCGACCCTCTTGGAACAAGTTGCTGCCCTGCGGACGGAACCGTCGTCAGGGCCGGCGTGATGCAAGTTATCTATGAGGATTTCGGATGGGGCTATAAGGGGCCCTATCTTGGAACTGCGGACTCGACAGAGGTACAGGTTGCCGCCCGGCTGCGGGTATCTGGAACCACAAAGGAAGTCAACGGGTTCTGCAAATTCAGCGACAAGGATCGCACGATGGAGACCGAACCGCTGCCGAACGCCGACGAGGCAGCCGCGGACGTACGACACGAGGGTCCCGAGGAATACTGGAAGAAGTGTTCTGACGCCGCAAAGGACGCCACGTTCGGAAGCCGAGAGAAGGGACAGTGTGTGCAATGCCTCCAATATGTATGGGAGGTCAAGTTGGAGGAAGAACTCGATTACTGGAAGGACGTCGGCCTGAGCATCGGCCTGAGCTACAAGGGAGCCGGGATTGGATGGGAATGGAAACCCTTCGAGGGAAAGACGCAAATAGCAAACCCACGGCTTCAGGTGAGAATCTGTGCTGACGGAAAGAAGTACACCGAAGTCAAAGGCGCCCTCAACGGTGCAACACGGTGGAAATGGTATCGTCCGGCTCTTGTTGGACACATGTATTATCGATACCGGGGAGAGGTCGTACATGAATAAGAGGCGAGTCTTCACCACCGTAAGGAAAGAGTTCTATGCGTGTGCGGAGGCCAGGAACGTCCTTGCCCCCATGCTCGAGAAGCCGTTGCCTGAGCGGCCAGGCGCAATAACGGGCGACAGGACACCTTTGCCCGTAATACCGAAGGCCGCCTGACACCGATAAGGAGTGAGGAAATGACACGGAGCACCATTGACACCCTATATCGCGCGCTCGCGTTACTCAGCGTGCTCGTCCTTGCCACGCCGGCCTTGGGCGGCGCTACCGGGCAGGCGTACAACTGCTCGCTGAGCGGTGAGGTCACGGCAGCCGACGATATGGTGGTCTGGAACACGGCGAACCCCGAAGACTGGCTCGTCCATGCCGAGGCTGAGGTCTATCACGCGTGCCCGCCGCTGTATCACGATTACGGCGTCGATACGGAAGAGTGGGCCCCGGCGGGTGATGGACATGTCCAGACGGCCGCAACTGTCCCCTCGGCGTCGGCGACGAACATCGAAGCCAGCGCCGCCGGCGGCGGGTTCACCAAGGTTGGCAGCGTGCAGAGCAGCGCCCACGACATCCCGGCAAGCTGGTCGGCGGCGGCCGGACTCGCCCAATATGACAACCTCTTCTGGATCGTGTATGCCGGCGGCGGCTCACCCCCACCCGGGCCAACGTCCGTGAACGTCGCGGTCACCGGCGACTGGTACCTGCAAGGCAACTCCGACCCCGACGACAACTGGTCCGCCGACGTAACACTCTACGCCGAAGTCTACGACGAGGACGGCGACATCCTGGCTTTCCAAAGAGAGTACCACCGACTCGACGGTCCGGGGCCGAAGAGCAAGAGTGGCCAGGTCAACTTCCTCTTCGACGTTGACTTGGAATACGATACGGCGTACGCGCTGCGCTACTACATTGATGCCGAGTCATACGCCGTCGCCGTACCGGAGCCAGCGACGCTGACGCTGCTTCTCACGAGTGGCGTCTTGCTTGCCCGGCGGCGGCGATGCTGAACCGCGATCAGCGCTGGATCCGGACGCCGGCAACCGAGCGATCGCTGCACCAACCAGACCGGGATTCATCGCACCGCCCAGGCTGGAACAGAAGCCTTGACGTCGCCGCGTGCGCACCCCTACACTGCCCCCGCCCTTTCACGCGGACAAGATCGGAGAGACGGCCATGCTCAAGCTCGGCATGCACACGGACAACTGGCGTCACTTCGACGCGCCGTACGAGGTCCCCTGCCAGTTCGCCCACGACCACGGCATGGAATACATCGAGTTCGGCACGATCGATGGCGATTACTTCGTCCAAGCCCTCGGCTATAACCCGCATATCCCCTTGCACACGGACCCGCTCAAGCTCAAAGCGTACCTCGACTCGCTCGGACTGAAGGTCTCACAGCTCGACGCGGCCTATCCAATCTCGTTTCCCGAAGGACAGTACCGGGGCATCCCGTACACGCTGCGCACCATCCAGTTCGCCAAGGCCCTTGGCTGCCCGTGCGTCGATACGACCGACGGCGCCCGCAAGGCGGAAGGGTACACCGATGACGAAGTCATGGTCCTGATCAAGCAGTACTACCGCGTCGTGCTCGAATGGGCCGAGCGCTATGACATCATCATCAACGTCGAGCCCCACGGGCCGTACACAACCGACCCGGACACGATGGAACGCATCCTCAGCATGTTTGATTCGCCCTACCTGCGCATGAACTTTGATACGGGCAACACCTTCATCGCCGGCAACGACCCCGTCGAGTTCCTCCGGCGGTTCCGCCACAAGGTCACCCATTGCCATATCAAGGACGTCAGCGAGGAGCTTGCCAAGGCGGTTCGCGGCGGTGAGACGGGGATATCAACGTCGGTCGTGGCCATCGGTGAAGGCGTCAACGCCGACAACATCGCCGGGTGCATCGAACTGCTCAAGGAGATCAACTGGGACGGCGTCCTGTCGATCGAGTCCGAGGCCGCCCCCGGCAAGATCGAGCAGAGCCTCGAGTGGCTGCGGAAGCAGATTCGCGTGTAGGCCGCGCACCGAGCCGCGGCCTGCCGAGCTTAGCTCTCGCAGTCGATGTCGATCAGCGGGCAATCTGGATCACAGACGCCGTCGCCGTAACGACCCTCGAGGGCACATGGGTCCTCGCAATCTGGATCTACCAACGGGCAGAAATCGTCGCAGATCCCGTCCATGTACCATCCATTCAGCGCGCACTCATCACTGCAATCGGGATCTTCCATCGCGCAGTCCTCGTCGCAGACGCCGTCGCTGTACCAGCCATTGAGGGCGCAGATGTCGTCGCAGTCCGGGTCGGGCTCGAGGCAGTCCTCATCGCACACGCCATCGCTGTACCAGTCATTGATGGCGCAGATGTCCTCGCCGCCAATGCCGGGGCCGCCGATCTCGATCTCTGGACACCCCTGGCCGGAGACCAGGACCATAAGACTCGCGGCCGCAAGTATCCACCGCATGAGGTCACCTCTTTCGGGTTGAGAAACGCAGTTCATCGTAGTCAAATTCGACCTACATCTATCATAGACACATCTCGACCGCCAGGGTTGGCCGCGAGATGCCAATACGGTCGGGCACAGGCCCGCACCATGCCACCGCGAAGGTCCGTATCTGCCCTAAGTTCTTTCTACATCACAAGCTCCAGAGCTTCTTTCTTGACATCGCCCCACCCTATCAGTACAGTAATCATCCCGTAACGCCGCATAGGCCGCGAGGCTGATGGCACGACGGCCAGGCACGGGTAAACGGAATAATCCATTCGCGCACGCGAACAGCCTCCAGAGCGAGCGGATGGACGCACGGCTCTTCCCGCCTCTGTTCGGGCAAGCCATTGGAAGGCTTTGCCCAACACAGGCGCAGGGCGGTGGCGTGGTTTCCCGTGGGCGACGAATGCGGCCGACCGTCGAGACGCTCGAAACGGATTTCGCTCACCTCGACCGTCCGCTGATGCCGGTCCGCGATCGAGCGCTGGCGCGGTGAGGCGCGGGCATGGCCTGGCAGGCCGTTTTGGGCATACGCCCGAACGGCGAGCGTTTTCGAAACCGACGGTATGTTGAGACCCTGACGGGCTTTGGGGGTAGACTCCAGGCATCGGAAAGCGATGGTGCCAAGGCCCGTAGGAAGGTGGCACTGTGCGTAGCCCCACTGACTACGTGATCATCGGGCTCTTCCTGACATGCAGCATCATGCTGGCCATGTATGGACTTCATCTTTACCTCCTGGTGTTCCTGTTTCGGCGACGTTCCACGCGTCAAATCGCCGAGCAGCGAGCGACCATCGAGCGCTACCAGCGCGAAGTGCCCGATGAGCAGTGGCCGATCGTTACCAGCCAGTTGCCCCTCTACAACGAAGCCGACGTGGCCATCCGCGTGATCGAGGCGGTCGCGAGGATGGAGTACCCTGCCGGACGGCACGAAATCCAGGTTCTCGACGACAGCACCGACGAGACCCGAGCGCTCGTGGACCGGGTGGTGCGCCGACTGCAATTGCGCGGCGTGGATATCCATGTTGTCCGGCGCGAAAACCGTGAGGGGTTCAAGGCTGGCGCCCTGGCTGAGGGCCTGAAAGTCTGCCGCGGCGAGTTCGCGGCCGTGTTCGACGCCGACTTCATTCCGCCGACGGATTTCCTTCGTCGGGCGGTTCCACTGCTGGCCAGCGATACCAACCTAGCGTGCGTCCAGGGCCGGTGGGCGCATCTCAACCCGAACGAATCCTGGCTGACGCGGGCCCAGGCCCTTGGCATCGACGGCCACTTCGCCATCGAGCAGGGCGCTCGTGCGTGGAACGGCCTGCTGATGAACTTCAACGGCACCGCCGGCATGTGGCGGATCGCCGCGATACACGACCCGGCCACGGGCGGCTGGCAGGGCGATACGCTGACGGAGGATCTGGACCTGTCGTATCGGGCTCAGCTCGCCGGCTGGGGCATCGCGTACTGTCTCGAACTGGCGTGCCCGGCGGAGTTGCCCGGACACATCAACGCCCTCAAGAGCCAGCAGCGACGCTGGGCGAAGGGCTCTATCCAGGTGGCGGTTAAACTGCTGCCGACGATCTGGCGGGCACCCCTGACGCTCGGCCAGAAGCTCGAAGCGACGCTGCACCTGACGCACTATTCGATCGCGTTCTGGATGGTGATCGTGGCCGTGCTGGCGCGCCCGATGATCGGAACGGTGGATCCGGCCGGCCTGTACCACTGGTTTATCGCGGGCTGGGCGATCATTTTCGCCAGCGCGATCGCCCCACCGTTATGCTACGGCTACGCGAGGTACAGCCTTGGAGGCGGCTTCAGCGGCCTGCGCACAATCCCGTGCCTGATGATGCTGGGCACAGGCCTGTGCGTCAATAACATGATCGCGGTGTTCCAGGGTTTGTTCCAGCGCGGCGGCGTATTCGAGCGGACGCCGAAATCCGGCAGCACCATCAAGACCGCGACGAAGAGCCGTTACAATCCGCTGCACAGTCGACTCTGGTACATCGAAATGGTCCTGGGTGCGTACTGCCTGGCGTATTGGGCGATCTATTTCATGGCCGGGCGTGTGGCGTTCAGCGTTTTTCTCGCCATTTACGCGCTCGGTTTCCTGACCGTAGGCTGGCTGTCGCGTCCGCAGGCCGGGCCGCCGAGGCGCTTGGCGGCTGAGGCGATAGATACACCCGCGACCGCGATGGAGCCGGCTCTTGCTGGTCTTGCAGGCCCGGCAACCGTTGGGCACCCATAGGTTGAGCTGATCCGGCCGCACGGCCTCCACCCACCGCCCTCGTCCGGTCCACCCCGCAGGCGGATCCGGGCAAGGCTGTCACAATTCCATCGTCTCGGCCCGTCGCGCTACCGGCGGACACTTCGGTACGCCTAGACTTTTTCAGCATACGATGCAACATGGCGCATGCCGTGTCGTTGATACAGGTATCGCGGCGATCCATGTGGATGCCATGGTGACCGGTCCATTGGTGAGGCATTCTCTGAAGGGCGGCGCGCTGGCCGTCCCCATTTCGGACACAGGAAGGAGACTCTGTCATGAAGACATGGAAATGTTTGGCTGTGGGGGCCGCCTTGCTGGCAGCAACGGGCGTTGCACTTGCCCAGCAGGACCTGGGTGAACGCCCTCTGCCCATTCACGAGGTTCTCTTCAGTATCGAGGAACCGCCGCCGAATGCTTTGACGGAGGCAACCGATGCCGCGGACCCAACACTACTTCCGCCGACCCATCGTGACCTGCTCAGTGAACGCGGCTACGTAGTCGCACCGATCCGATACCTGCTCCGCAACTTCCGTCCGGCGCCGACTTATGTCGCGGTGGACCACGGGCTGGACGCGATCGAAGAGGTGCGGCTTGTAAACAACACCACAGCCCGGCCGAATTATCTGTTATCGGTCGAAAAGGGCTTCTTCGACACCGGACTCGGGCAGTGGATCAGCGACGGGGATCTGCTGTGCGACGTGGGCAAGGTTGTCGCGACCAACGCGCAACTGATGCGGAACTTCCGCCCGATGCCGCCCACGCCGCCCGTGGGACTCGATGCCGTCTGCATCCATCGGTTCCACAGGCCCATCGACATTGATGTTGACGTCAACGCGGAACCCGAGCGGCACCCGGTCATCTGGTTCTCGACCGAGGTCCACTTTTTCGACGAAAGGCTGGGGGTGCGTATCAGCGACGGCGACTTGCTGAGCACGACCGGGCGCATCGTCGCCACGAACCGCTGGCTTCTCCGCAATTTCCGTCCGCGGCCAACGCCCGACGGCACAATGCCGGATCTCGGGCTCGACGCCGCCTTCGTTCCCCGGTTCAACGCGCGGCTGCATTCCGAAGACCGGCCACCGGTGATCTGGTTCTCGACGGAGCGCGGTTTCTTCGATGAGCGACTTGGCCGCTTCGTGAGTGACGGCGACCTCCTGAGCACAACCGGTCAAATCGTGCGGACGAACTGGCGGTTGATGCGGAACTTCCGCGAGCCGGATCCGGCGGCGGTGGTTCCGCCGAACGTCGGGCTGGACGCCGTGCATGTGCGAACGCGATTGCCGGACTACAACCTCGACGGCGCCGTGGACCTGTCGGACTTCGGCGTGTTCGTGCAGTGCTTCAACGGACCGAACCGACCCATCGCGGACGCCTGTGCCGACGTTGATCTGGACGACGATGGCGACGTGGATCTGTCCGACTTCCGGCAGTTCCAGGCGGAGTTCACCGGACCGATCGCGGCCGACGCGTCGGACGAATAGACGGTACCCGCCTTCACGGTGGATCCAAGGGGCGACGTTCGTGCCGAACCCGGCATGGACGCCGCCCTTTCCCCAGGATGCCTCGATGGCCATGGCGAGCAGTTGCCCCTGTTGCAGCAATGAATACACTGGCGCCAGCGTTTCCTGGGGGATCGCACCAAGAATGAAGGTCGATTGGATGAAGATCGAGTATCCCGATGCCGCCGTTTTTCAGGAACTGCTCGACGCTGCGCTCACGGAGGATGGGGTTGACCAGGACATCACCAGTCGTATCAGCATGGGGGCGGTATCGTCGGCCGCCGCGATACGACCGGCCCGATTCCAACTGTGCGCGCGGCAGCCGGGTACGTTCGCCGGCTGCGCCGTTCTCGACGCGATCGAAGAACGGTTCGGCGGCGCGATGCGCATGACCGTTCGCGCGGAAGACGGCGAAACGTTCCGGGCGGGAGACACGCTGGCCATGCTCGATGGCGATGCCAGGCCGATTCTCTCCATCGAGCGCACGATGCTGAACTTCCTGCAGCGACTGTGCGGTGTGGCTACGCTCACGCGGCGGTATGTCGACGAAACGCGCGGCACGCGATGTCGGATCTATGATACGCGAAAGACGATCCCCGGCTGGCGGGCGCTCGACAAATACGCCGTCCGGTGTGGCGGTGGGTTCAACCATCGCATGGGCCTGCACGACGCCGTGCTGCTCAAGGACAACCATCTGGCGAACATCGTGCCGGCCGACTGGCCGACCGCGATCGCGGCCATGCTCGATCGCATACCGACGCTGGCCCGCAAGCCCGACTTTGTGGAGGTCGAGGTCGATACGCTCGAACAGCTCGAAGCCACGTTGACGCTGTGCGACCGGATCGACGTCGTGCTGCTCGACAATTTCGCGCACGAGGCCCTGCGGCGGGCGGTCGCGCTGCGCGACGCCGCGGCACGCCGGGTTGACCTGGAAGTCTCCGGCGGTGTCGCGCTCGCAGAGGTAGCCTCGATCGCGGCCACAGGCGTGGACCGCATCGCCGTCGGCGCGATCACGCATTCAGCCACGGCGATTGACTTGGGGCTTGACCGGCCGAAGAACGAAGAGTCGGAATGATGCTTGCACTCTCGAAAACTCATCCTGACACCTTTTTCGTTGTGACCTGCCAAACTGACACCCCTGTGCTCGATCGTTTGACGCTCGGGGCGGGCTTCGGTACCTTTCAATAGATGAGCTGAAACCACACAGCAGGCCTTCCGACCCCATGAACGATCCCGCTGACGACGAGACACGGACGCCGCCAATGAACGATTCTTTGATCAACCCGCCGCATTCGGACGCCGTCATACAGAATGACGCACCGGGAGACGGCGCGCGGCCGGACAGCGCATCACGGGAACAGTCGCCGCGCACTGTTCGCCAGCGACTCGGGCCGATCCTGGTCGTGTCGTCGTTGCGTCGTCCAATCGTCGGCCGCGTCTGGGCTGTGCTCATCGCGGGCGCGTGCGCCGGAACGCTGGCTCTGGCGGCGTCGCTGCGACCGGACCCGACCGGGTTCGGCACACACACCCAGTTCGGCTGGTCGGCGTGTGGGTTTCTCGTGCAGACCGGCTACCCGTGCCCGACATGCGGAATGACGACCGCGTTTGCCGATTTCGCGACGGGCCATCCAATCCGTGCGTTCATGCACCAGCCCATGGGGCTGATCCTGGCCGCCGGCACCGCGGTGGTCGGCATCGTGGCGCTGGCCGCGGCCATCAGTGGCCGGGTGCTGGGCGTCAACTGGTACCGCGTGAACCCGGTTCGCGTCGTGTGGGCATTTGTGGTACTTTTCATCGGGAGCTGGGCGTACCTGATTGTCATCGGCCGGGTGAGCGGCACCCTGCCGGCGCGGTAGCCCGAACGGAGCCTCACCATGAGCAGCACTCGCGTCATCCTGTACGGCGGCATCCTCGCCGCGTTGCTGACCGGTTCAGCCGGCTGCAACTGGATCATCCCGCTGGCGGTTCTGGGACAGCCGCCGACGCAGAAGGTCGCGGCGGAATTCGACAAGCTCGCCGGCACGAAGGCGCTGATCCTCGTGTGGGCCGAAGAGGACACGCGGTTTGATTATCCGAACGTGCGGCTCGAGGTCGGCGCCTATGTCGCCCACCACCTTGAAGCCCATGTGGAAGGGGTCCACTTCATTCCGCCACGCCAAGTCGAAGACTACGTCGAGAGCCACGCCGGGGCCAGCCATGATCCGGTCGCCGTCGGGCGGCATTTCGGTGTGGACCGTGTGATCCATGTGGTCCTGCTCGAGTTCACGATGCGGGATCGTGAGATGGCGCAGTTCCACCGCGGCCGGGTCCGGGCCTCGGTTGCCGCCTACGATCTTCGCGATCCAAGCGGCACGCCCCAGCGTTATGCATTGGCCGACGTGTTCGTCGTCTACCCGGAGAACCGACCGATCGGCTTTGATGCCAACGCTCCGACCGTCGTGCGGCAGAAGACGTATGAGGCATTCGCCGACGCGGTGGGCCGCAAGTTCTACGCCTACGAGAAGGAAATCTGATCCGTGAAAAGACGAACGCGGCTGTCGAGCCACCCGCCGACCGAACGATGAGTCAACGCATGCGAATCTGCCTGTACCGTCATACCGGGATCATCCTGCTGACCGCGTCGGCATTCGCGGCGGGATGCGGCCCAACGGGCGGCGCGTTCGCCTATTTCTTCGGGCCGACGCCGAAGCACACGATTGAAGCAAAGTTCACGCTCTCGCCTGGACCGCTGCTGATCCTCGTGGACGACTCGGCGGCGCTGGATCTGCCGCCGCAACTGCGGGAATTCGTGCTTCGGGCTCTGATCGACGAGTTCCGCCGAGCCGGCATTAACGAGCAGGTGGTCCCTCCATCGCGGTTCAACGAAATGCGCCGCAGCCAGCGCGACCTGGACAAACGCGGTATCCGGGAAGTCGGACGCATGTTTGACGTCGATCAGGTCCTGTGGGTGCACCCGCGGGCGTTTTCCATGTCCGACCAGCCGGAGAACGCGCTCGATCCGGCGAAAGTGACAGTCGCACTCAAAGTCATCAACGCGCGGGCCGAACAGCGTGAGGCGGTGCGTGTCTGGCCCGTTTCCGAGGAGGGTGAACTCGTCTCCATTTCGCTGGCCCCGCACGAGGTTCGCGCGGCCGGCACACCGGACGCGCTGATTCGCAAGATGGCCGAGACTCTCGCGGCGGAGATCGGCCTGCTCTTTCACAAGCACGTGCTTACCCGGTAGGCGTCCATCCCCGCCACGATCGGTGACCGATCAGACCTGCGCCCGCGGCAGCCACGCGGTAAACGACGAGCCGCGACCCATCTCGGAAGTCAACGCCACGGCACCACCATGGCTTTTCATGATCCCCCATGCGGCGGCCAGACCGAGCCCATACCCGTCCGGCTTGGTCGTGAAGAACGGCTCGAACACACGGGCGGCGGTCTCCGCGTCCATGCCGGAACCGCTATCGGTCACCGTGACGCAGGCGTACTCGCCGGGCGCCAGCGGTGGCTGGGCCTGTTCGAACGGCTTGCGAAGCACGCGGTTCTCGGCGCGCACGACCAGCCGCCCGCCCCGGGGCATCGCATCGACTGCATTGCGGCAGAAATTCACGATGACCTGTTCCACCTGCGTCGCATCGCAGTCCACCTTCCAAAGATCATCCGGAACACACAAATCCATTTCAATGTTGGCTGGGATGGCCGGGCGAGCAATCGTCAGCGCGTGTTCGACGACCTCGGCGAAGCCGATCACGCGAGGCAGGATCTTGCCGCCACGAGCAAATGCCAGAAGCTGATGGGCCAGTTTGCCCGCCGTTTCGGCCGCGTTCTCGATCTCGACAAGCGAGGGGTAGTCTGGATGGTCAGGCCGCCGCCGTCCCTTCAGGCGTGAAGCGTTCCCCAGGACAGTGGTCATCAGGTTGTTGAAGTCATGCGCCACGCCACCGGCCAACGTCCCAATCGCCTCAATGCGACGCGACTCGAAAAGCCGCTGCTGCATGCGAACCTGTTCCGTCACATCGATGATATTGGCGATGATACCTCCGTAGGTTCCATCCGCGCGGCGCACTGGAGAGAAACGGAAGATCAACTCGCGATCGCCCAGTGTCCGACGGCTCGTGACCGCACCAATATGAGACTCCTCACGAAAGCGGTGAATGATCTCATCCACCTTGAGTCGGACGGGACCACTATGCACCGAAGTCACCGTGTGACCGATGACATCGTCGCGTGCAACGCCCAGAAGCTCGCAGGCAAATCCATTGATATGCCGAATCACATCGTGCTCGTTGGCAAAGACGACGGCTTCCTGCATCTGATCCAGGACGGTTCGATGACGTTCCTCCGATTCGCGTAGCGCCGCCTGCGCCTGGACGCGGTCGGTGATATCGCTGAAGACGACGACACCAGCGATCGTCTCGCCGCGAGCATCGCGCACGGGCGCCGCGTTGGCGAGCACCCAGCGCAGTTCGCCGTCGTACCGCCGCACGAGGGCCTCGACATTTCTCGACGTTGTTCCGCCATGAATCGCCAGCGACAACGGTGTCTCCGCCAGCTTGACGGGGACACCATCCGGACGGAACGTCTGCCACTGTTCCGCGTGAAGCTCTGGTGGCACATCCTGCGCCCCCGCCACCTGGCCGCGGATCTCGAGCGCGGCGCGATTCACGAGACGGATGCGCACGTCGGGGGCGTCCGCGATCACGATTCCCGCCGGTGTCTGGTTGATCGCCGCGAGCAGCAGCGCCTGTGTCCTGGCGAGTTCCTCCTGGGCGCGTTTGCGTTCCGACACATCCAGAAGCGTGCCGATGATCGCGGGACGCCCCTGGTATTCGACTTCGCGCCCGAGCACCTCGCAATGGATGATGGTGCCGTCCTTGCGCACGCCGCGGAAGGTGTACCGTGACGATTCCACCTCGCCTTCGCGCCGGCGCCGATACTGCTCGGCCACCCATGGCTGGTCGTCGGGATGGGTCAGCTCGAGCGGACCGATGCGGTCGACCAGCTCGTCCGGCGACCGCTGAAAGGTGTGCGCGAGCGCGGGATTGACGTACCGGAACAAGTCGTCCTGAACGATGTACACACCGGTCAGTGCCCCCTCGGTCACGGTTCGGAACCGTGCCTCGCTCTCCCGCAGCGCCTCGTCGGCACGCTTGCGCTCGGTGATATCGGCCATGAAGCCCTCGAGCGCCTCGAGTTCGCCCGTGGCCGAGAAGACGCCGCGTCCCTGCTCACTGACCCATCGCTCTTCGCTCGACGCGGTGATGATCCGATAGGTCAGCCGGAACGACGCCCGCTTCGCCACCCCCGCCTGGACCCCCTCCCACACCATCTGCCGGTCATCCGGATGGATCAACTGCGCATAGGTCACGCGACGATTGTCCACGAGATCATCCGGATCATAGCCAGTCAGATCGCGGCAGCCCTCGCTGACAAACTCCATCGTCCATTGTTCGTCGTTGCGGCATCGGTACGCCATGCCCGGCAGGTTGCTCATCAGCGTCGACAGCGTGCGCTGGCTCTCGCGCAGCGCCGCGCCCGTGCGCAGCCGCGTGCACAGATGCCCGAGGGACGATGCGCATAGCGCCAGCAGCGCCTCATCGTGATACGTGATCGCCTCCTGCGTCAGCAGGTTGTCCGCGGTCACGAATCCGATGATCGCGCGATCATCCCAGATGCCCGTCCACACCTGCATGCCGCGTCCCACGACACTGCCGGCGTCGTCGAAGAGGGACACGTCGTCCTCTCTCACGACCATGCCCGGCGACTGCCGGTCGAGCAGCGCCTGCATCGAGTCGCCAATCGGGAGCACCCGCTCCCGCTCGTCGCGCAGTCCGCCGTGCTCATCTGTGCCGAAGGAGCCGCGCATCGTGCGCGGCTCTTCCGTGCGAAACCAGATGCCCACGCGATCGAACCCGAGCCGGCTCCGCATCAGCTCGACGGCGCGGCGACAGAGTGCGTCGACAGATTCCAGCGTCGCCAGTTCGTTTCGCACGTCGAAGAGCGCCTGCATGCGCTGTCGGAGATGTACTTCGGCTTCACGCCCCTGGCGCAGCGCATCCGTCTCGCGCTTTTCCTCGGTGATATCGCGCGCCGTGCCGATGATGCCGATTGGCGTCCCGGACGGGTCGCGCAGCAGCGCGTTATGCATCTGCGTCAGAAAAGGCACACCATCGCGCCGAACGTGCCACACTTGCCCATCGCAGTGGCCGTCCGCTCGCAGTACCTGAAGCGCTTCTTCGACGGCGGGCAACTGTTCCTGCGAGTGAAAAACAGAGAGATGCTTTCCGACAACATCGGCGACGTGATAGCCGTGCATCGCCGCAAAGGCTTCATTGACGAAGAGGATGTTGCCATCGAGATCGACAACCGCCAGGCCTTCCCGCGTCTGCTCTGCCGCGATGGAGAGCATCTGCGCCTGCCGGGCCGTTTCCATGCACCGCGCGAGCGCCTCTTCCAGTTCGGCCACCCGCCTCCGCAGTGCCGCGACGTCCGCTTTCGGCTCTGGCGCCGGCCCGCCATCCCGACCGTGCTTGTCGCTCATATGTCCACCACCCACGTCGTTGTCGCGGGGCCGCCGGCGCAGCCGCCACGCGAGCCCGGCCCAGGGCCATTGTACGGCCTCCACGTCGCGATGGGCAAAGGTTTACTCCGGTCCTGTTTGCTCTCCGCTCCATGGGTGTCGACGTGGCCCTCCCGCGACAGCACCGACGCGCGAAATAGCTGTATCTTTCGATCCTGATGCCGCTTGCGCCATCATGGCTGGGGTGATGCCCAACGTCCCATATCCGGCTCGCATGCCCGGCGAGTCCGCCTCCGAGGCCGAAACCGCGAATTATCCGCAACCGGTGGACGCCATGGCACTATAAGTAGGCAGCGGCCAGCGGAATAGGTCTGCCCGGTGTGTTGCCAGCGGACGGCCGCCTTGCGTTTAGACGACTTGCTCCCGTTGAGAGCCAGGTGATGCCGTGAGTGTTGGCGAGATCCTCCTCGAGAAAGGCAAAATCACACCGGAGCATTTGCAGACCGCACTCGCCGCGAGAAAGGGATCGGGCGAACGACTCGATCGCATCCTCGTCCGGCTCGGCTACGTCGACGAACGCGACGTGCTCGAGATTCTCGGCAAGCAACTCTCGATGCCCGTCATCGACCTGAACGAAGTCGAGGTCGATGTCGAACTTCTCAAGAAAGTCGCCAAGCTCGTGCACAAGCGCGGGCTCGTCCCCTTGCGCGGCAACGGCGAAGCGCTGCGTGTCGCGACATGCGATCCGTTTGACGTCTACGGCCTCGATGAGCTGCGCATGGAAACCGGCCTGACGCGCATTGATCCCGTGCTTGCGAGCGAGGCCGACATCCAACAGGTCATCCGCCAGCACTTCGGCGTCGGTGGCTCGACGATCGACGAGATGATCGACGAGGAAGACGTCGAGCTGCTCAGCGACTCCGTGGACGAAAACGGCGACCTGATGGAGTTGGCGCAGGAAGCAACGGTCGTCAAGCTCGTCAACGACATTGTGAGCGAAGCCATCCGCGACCGCGCGAGCGACATCCACATCGAGCCGTACGAACATGACCTGAACATTCGTTATCGCATCGACGGCGTGCTGCACACGACGCAGGTCCCGGCGCAGATCCGGCGCTTCCAGGCGGCGATCATCAGCCGCATCAAGATCATGAGCAACCTGAACATCGCCGAGAAGCGCCTTCCACAAGATGGCGGCTTCAAGGCGCGCGTGCAGGGGCGCGAGATCGACTTCCGTGTCTCGGTCATCCCGATGACGTTCGGCGAGGGCGTCGTTATCCGTATTCTCGACAAGCAGACTTCGCTTCACTCGCTCGAAGCGCTGGGCATGGGTCCGGAACTGCTCACTGAGTTCCAGTCACTTATCACGCGCCCCCACGGTATCATCCTCGTTACCGGCCCGACGGGCAGCGGCAAGACAACAACGCTCTACAGCGCGCTGAACACCATCGTCTCTGACGAACTCAAGATTCTGACACTCGAGGATCCGGTCGAGTACTATCTCCAGGGCGTCAACCAGGTGCAGATCGCGGAGAAGATCGGGCTGACGTTCGCGCGCGGCCTGCGTTCGTTCCTGCGGCACGACCCCGATGTGATCCTCGTCGGCGAAATTCGTGACAAGGAAACCGCCGAGGTCGCGATCAACGCTTCGCTGACCGGTCACCTTGTCTTCAGCACGCTGCACACGAACGACGCCGCCACCGCCAACACGCGTATGCTCGACATGGGCGTCGAGCCGTTCCTGGTATCCAGCTCGCTTGAAGGCGTGCTCGCGCAGCGTCTCGTGCGAACGATCTGCAAACACTGCAAGGAAGAGTATGAGCCTGATCCGGCGTCGCTGCCGGCAGACTTCGAACTGGCCCCGGGCGAGAACCTCTGCCGCGGGCGCGGCTGCCGCGAGTGTCGAGGCTCGGGCTACGCCGGCCGGATCGGCATCTACGAGCTGATGATGATGACGCCGGAACTCCGCGACCTCGTCGTTCAGCGGTGCTCGGCGACGGCCTTGCTCGACGAGGCCCGCAAGCAAGGGCTCGTTCTTTTGCGAGAGGACGGCTGGCGGAAGGTGCGAGCCGGGACGACGACTCCGGAAGAGGTTCTGCGAGTCACCAAGGCCTGAAATGTCCCATGGAGGGGTATCCCCGAAATTGATACTGGTAATCCGGTGCGGCGGCGACGCACCGCCGTCACGGGCACAGGGCCCGGCGTCGCCGCCGCTAATTTACTCTCCCAGCGAAGGATAAGCCCGTTTCAAGGGCGAGCAGCCCGGCAGTCGGCCGCATCGCCGGCTGGTCCTGCTGGTATAAGCCGGTAGCCGAAGCCGGCGGGACGAAGCCGGGGATTTCGGCGTCCGACGGCACGGGGCGATGGCGCGTAACTTCGCCTGTTACATGAGATTGATGCTTGCTCAGCCGCCCGTAATCGCCTCGGAGCGTGGGCAGACAGAAGAACTATTCACTGCGAACGGTGCCTGGCCGAGTCCCATAATGCCGATCTTTAGATCATGGCGACGGTCTTTCGTACAGGTGGCGCGGTGACGGTCGCGGGCGGCCGCAACAATACTGCCAACGGCGTTTGGCGAGGGGTCCGGTCGGGGATCCGTTCGGGCGGGTGAGGCCCGGTGCTCCGACGAAACCGACCGGCGTTCGCGGCCCGCTCGAGGATGGCTGGAGAGCCTCAGGGAAACGATGCCAAGTTTCACGTATCAAGCACGGACAGTGGACGGCAAGACCGTCACCGGCGTGCTGACCGCCGAGAGTCAGGGCGCGGCGTTGCGCGCGCTCGACGAGCGGGCGCTGTTCCCGATTCAGGTCGCCGAAGGCGGCCAAGCCGCGAAGTCGATCCTGCCCGGCCGGCGGCGCAAGCTCAAGATTCGCGTGCTCGCCACGTTCTACAGTCAGTTCGCCGACCTGTTGCGCGCCGGCGTGCCGGTGCTTCGTTCGATCGACGTGCTCGCGCGACAGAAATCGCATCCGCTGCTGACCGAGATCCTGCGCGAAGTGCACGACGATGTCGCCGGCGGCGAGACACTCGCCGACTCGATGGTCAAGCATCCGAACGCGTTCAGTGATCTGCACGTCGCGATGGTCCGCGCCGGCGAGCGCGGCGGCTTTCTCGAGGATGTGCTCGCGCGTATCTCACAGTTCGCCGAGCGGCAGGATGAACTGCGCAACAAGCTTCTGGGGTCCATCATCTACCCCTGCATCCTGGCGGTGGCGGGCGTCGGCGTCGTGTCGTTTCTGATGGGCTTCGTCGTTCCGAAGATCCGGCCGGTCCTCGAGCGAGGTGGAAGCCTGCCGACACCGACGTTGATCCTCTTCGGCATCTGCGACTTCTTCAAAACGCCATGGGCGATCCTGCTCGGCGTCGCGATCGTCGTCGCCGTGCTGGTCGCGATTCCGTACGGGCGCACGGCGAACGGGCGCCGCGTGTTCGACCGATTGCAGCTTCGCGCGCCGTTCCTCGGACGGATCATGACGATGGTGGCCATCTGCCGGTTCTGTCGGATCTTTGGAACGATGCTCCAGAACGGCGTGCCGATCCTGCAGTCGCTGCGCGTCGCGAAGGACTCGGCCGGCAACATTGTGCTCGCCGACGCGATCGAGAAAGCCACCGACAGTGTCACCAAGGGCGAAACCGTGGCGACGCCGCTCGGCGCGAGCGGCCTGTTCCCGATGGACGTCATCGACATGATCGCGGTCGCTGAAGAGAGCAACACGATGGATCACGTCCTGATCCAGATCGCCGACGCGAACGAAGCAAGGACCGCGCGGCAGATCGACATCGGCGTCCGGTTGCTGGAGCCCCTGCTGTTGCTGGTGATGGCGGTCGTGGTGCTCTTCATCGCGCTGGCCCTGCTGGTACCGATCATGACGAGCAGCAGCCATGGGTATTGAGAGGCAGCACCGAGACAATCCGGTCGGGACGAGCGTCCGCGACCGAGTGGAGCCGAATCGTTCAAGACCCTCGAACTCCGAGAAGCCTGAAACGAAACCGGGCTACGTGGGTAGAAGGGTATGGGAAGGTACACAGGAGGCCGGCAGCGGGCCGGCGACACCGAAGACCGTCGTAGCTAACGGCAAGGAGAATGCGGATATGCCAACGCGGACATCGAGACGAATGACCCGACGAGCGTTTTCACTGCTCGAGATCCTGCTGGTCGTGGTGATCCTTGGGATCCTGGCGGCGTTTGTGGTGCCGAGCCTGATCGGCACGGGCGACCAAGCCCGAGTGGATGCGACGAAAGCCATGGTGGGCAAGAGCGGTCCCATCGCCACGGCTGTCAGCCTGTACCACACTCACATCGGGAGCTACCCGGAAGAGTTGAAGGAACTGACGGAAAAGCCGGATGACGAGGACAAGGCCGGCAAGTGGCGAGGTCCGTACATTGAGGATGCCGGCTCGCTGAAGGATGCGTGGCAGCGCGACCTGCAGTACAAGGCCAACGACGCGGCCGAGCACAATGAAGGCCGGTACGACCTGTGGAGCATGGGCAAGGATGGCGAAGACGGGACCGACGACGACATCGGCAACTGGGAGAAGGGCTGAGCCGTTGCGGAGGCCCTTCTGTCCAGCCTTTGTGCGCATTCTCGCGGCCGGAACTCATGCCGGCCGCACGCCGCGCGCAGAGGAAGCCGGCGATGTGCGTCCTGATCGGCTGACAATAGAGGCAACGCATGCGAATGGGTTGGACAACACGAACGCACGGCGCACGGGGTTTCTCGCTCTTCGAGTTGCTCCTCGTGCTTGCCTTGCTGACCGTGCTGTTCGCGTTCGCGATGCCGGCGCTAACAGGCTCGATTCGCGCGACGGGCATGCCGGAGTCCTGCGAACGGCTCCGTTCGCTGCTGCACCTGACGCGCGCGGCGGCGATGCGCGAGGGGACGCACTACCGGCTGCGGTTTCCCGGGGCACCGGATCCCGACGATCCGATGGCCGAGCGGTTTGTCGAAACGGCCATGGAGACGCAGCAGCCGTTCGTCGAGCGCGAGAACGATCCGATCAACGAGCCGGGCATTTTCGGCGGTGCGGATCTGTCATACGACGTGGGCGGCATCCTGAGTCAGGGCATCCGTTGCGTCGCCGTGCGGCTGGGACGACCGTCGTTCGACATCAACGACGAAGCGGCCTTCGCCGGCCCGGAGGTCAATGCGATCGAGTCGCCGATGGACACGATCACGTTCAACCCGGACGGCACGTGCGACTGGGCAACGTTCACGCTGACCGACATCCCGCCGGACGTCGAGCCGGAGGAGGCGGACATCGGCCGGATCGTCAACGTGATGCTCGACGGGCGCACGGGACAGATATGGTTCCAGCGGCCGTGGCGCAATCGCGAGGTCGAACTGATGCGCGAGGAAGGCGCCGAGCCGTTGCTGCACAAGGACTTTGTCGATTCGATCGAGATCACCGAGGACAACATCCTGCATATACAGATGCGGGTGGAACGTGTCCCGGTGAAAGGGTGAGCCAGGTGGTATGACGATGAAACACGCCAACGCGCAGAGCGACCACCGCCGATGGGCACGGGCCATGCCGCCCGGATCCAGCCCGCGCGGTGGCGCCGACCGAGCGCGAGGCGCGGTTCTGCTGGAGGTGCTTCTCGCGTTGGCACTGCTGATCCTCGGCATGGCGGCGGTAGGCGGCCAGATCAATGTCGGGCTCAAGGTGGCGCAGAACACCGAGATCGCAACGCGTGCGATCATGCTCGCCGAGTCGAAGATCGCCGAACTGGATGCCGGAGTGCTCGGCTTCAACCCCAACGACGAGTTTGAAGGTGACTTCGGCAGGCAGTATCCCGGCTGGGGCTGGCGGGTCATCCTCGAACCGACTGACACCGATGATTTGATTATGGCAACGCTCGAGGTCCTTTACCTCCCGGGCGTCGAGTTCGGTGACGAGCCCACGGTCGACGAGATGCAGGTCGTTTACACCGCGTACACCCTCCGGGCAATTCCCGCCGTACTGGACCTGCAGCGCGACTTCGGCTTCACGGAGGACCAGCTCGACGAATTCGCGGCGAACATTCCGATGCCGGGCTTCGATCCGCTGAACATCGACCCGACGGCGATCGCACAACTCGAAGGCGAGGAGCTGATGGAGGTGCTCCCGATGCTGATGGAGTTGCTCGGCTCGAACTCCGCCCTGCTGAACTCGCTGCCGCAAAGCACGCAAGATCAGATCAAGGAAGCCGTCGATCGCCACAACGCCGGTGAAGACCTCGACACACTGGCCCGCGAAGCCGGGATCGACGCCGATGATCTCGACACCATGGGCGAAGCCGGCGGGCGGCCAGCCGACCCTGGTCGGCGTGGCGGACCGCGTGATGCCGACGCGGGTGACCGCGGCCGTCTCGGCGGAAACCGCGTTGGCGGCGAACGCGCGGGACGAACCGGTCGTGATGAAGCGAGCCGCGAAACCGACGCGGGCAGTGACCGTCGTGGTGACCGACGCGGTCCCGTCGACGAGTTGGACGTCGGCGGCGATTTCGAACGAGTGGACAGCCGTGGCGGCGGCCGCGACGAAATCAACACCAATCGAGTCGGCCGGCGAGGCGGTGACGCGAGAGATGAGGCCGCCCCTCGCCGAGGCTCGGGCTTCCGTGGCAGCCGTGTCGGAAGCACCGCACGTGAAGACAACACAGATCGCGGGCCAACGCGCGGTGGACGCGGCGATATGCCGCCACGCAGCGGAACTGGCGGGATGCCTCCTCCGCGTGGCGGGCGCGGCGGGGCCTCGGACACGGGCACGCGCACGGGCCGATCGGATCGTGACGGGTTGAGTGACCCGTATCGGGTGCCGACGGAAGAGGATCTCTACGGCGGACGAGTCGGAGGACGCCGGTAGGTCGAGACTATGGCCACGATGCACAGCCAGCATGACGCCTTGCGAACCCGCACGAGACGGGCAACGGCCGCGTGCGCGCGGCCCGGCGTGACGCTGCTGGAGGTGATCCTCGCGATGGCGCTGACCGCCATGTTGCTGACCGGAGTCTATGCCTTCTACTCGAACACGCTTCGCACGCGGGAGGCTGCCCGCGAGCTTACAGTCGATACCCAATTGGCAAGGGTCATCCTGGCCCGTATCGCGGACGATGTTCGCCACGCCGGCGGCTTCACGCCCGGCTTTGGCGTCGGCCTGACGGGCACCCATGAGACTCTCACGCTGTATCGCTACCTTCTGCCTGAGCCGGATGTCTTCAATCAGTACGATCCCGAGTTCGAGCAATTACCCCCCGCGAAGGCGGACCTGCGCCGTGTCGAGTACCGCTTGACGTGGGACGATGAACTCGAAGACGAGAATGGTGACCCCATCTGCCACGGCCTCTTCCGTTCGATCCAGACGACACTGAATCAGGTCTACGTTCAGGAAGACCTCGACGAGGACTCCCGGATGAGTTCTCGCCTCAGCAAGGAGGAGGACGAGGAGCCGGAAGAAGTTGGCGAGCCTCGCGAGGGAGTCGAGGGAGAACTGCTGGCACCCGAGATCAAGTACCTCGAATTCCTCTACTTCGACGGTGCGGAATGGGTGGACGAGTGGGTCGGCGGCGACAGCCAGCAGAATGCCCTGCCGCAAGCGATCATGGTCACGATCGGCCGGATTCCTGTACCGCCGGAAGACCGCGAGTTCGAGCTTGAAGCGCTGGAATCGATAGACAGGGAGGAACGTGAGGAACTTGAAGAGGAACATCCCGATCGATACCAGGTTGTCGTGCGGCTGCAGCAGGCGGACCGTTTCCTGACGTCACGGCTGGTCAACGCCAGCAACCAGATGAAGAACTTCGACGAATCACTGCGCAGCGACAACGAATCGTTCCGGCAGAGTCTCCGCGGCCAGGGCCTTCAGCGGAGGGGCGGACGATGACTCAGCGAAAGCCAAACCTGCGCTTTGCCATCGCGACGCCGTTCAGGCCGCGCCGACGCGGAATGATCCTGCTTGTCGTGCTGGTGATTGTCTCGCTGCTGGCGATCCTCGGGACCACGTTCGCGTATAGTATGCGGGCCGATCTGTCCGCCGTCACAGCGGAAGGCAATCGACTCCAGGCCATGCTGGCCGCGGAAGCGGGCATCCAGCGTGCGTTCCTTCTGCTCCGCGCCGAACGAACGGACTTCGATGCCTGGTATGACAACCGGGAAGCGTTCCGGCGCATCATCGTCTGGGCTCCTGGGCAGATCGGCGGTCAGACCAGTCTCAACCAGGAAGTCGAAGAAGGTACGCCGGCCTGGCGATTCAGTATCGTCGCGCCGGAGATCAATGCCCAACAGCTTGGCGGCGATACGGACGAATTTCGCTACGGTCTTGTGGACGAGGCGGGCAAGCTCAACCTCAACACCGCCACACGCGCGCAGCTCGTCAGCCTGTTTGAACAGTTCCCGGTCGAGGGCGTGATCCCGGACGAGCTGGCCGACGCGGTCCTCGATTGGCGCGACGCTGACGACGACACGCGGACGTACGGTGCGGAGCTGCCGTACTATCAGAGCCGCGTTCCGGCCTACCGCCCGAAGAACGGAGCGATCGAAACCGTCGAAGAACTGCTGCTGATCAAGGGCTTCAACGGCCGTATCCTCTATGGTGAGGACTTCAACCGGAACGGCCATCTCGACTGGAACGAAGACGACGGCGAGGATGAAGGCGTCTTCCCGCCGGACAACGGCGACGGCGTCCTCGATCGCGGGATCTACCCTTACGTCACGGTCTACTCGCGCGACATGAACAGCGCGAACGACAACCGGCCGCGAATCAACATCAGCAAGGGCCTCGACATCGAGAAGCTGCCCGACGAGATCCGCGAGATCGTCGAAGAGGAGATCCGCCCGGAGGTGTTCGACTTCATCAACGAGGCCGTCGGCAAGGGCCACCAGTTCAAGAGCGTCGCCGAACTGCTGGTCGACGCCAAGATCCTGGCCAAGCCGAGCCAGGAGAACAACAACCAGAATCGCGGCAACAGCCGCGATCGAGGCCGCAACACCAATCGCGGTGGCGAGCGGAACAGTAACCAGGAAACCGACCGCAAGAACTCAGAAGAGGGCCTCGATGACGAATCGGCCCTCGAAGAGGCTCCGACCGAGGAAGACCTCACCGGCCAGCCGAACAAGAACCGTCGCCGCCAGCAGTCGGTCCGTGAGGAAGAAGCGCCTTCGCTCGATGACCTCCGCGAGAAGCGCCCTGATCTCGACGAATCCGCCTTCGAGGAAGATACGCGCGGCACCGAAGCCGACACCTCGGGCGCGATGGAAGGCGTGATGGAAGAAGGCGATCCGACGCTCACCGAGACCGAAACCGGCGAGGAGACCGAGCCAGATGAAGAGGACATCGTCGAGATCATTCCGAGCCCGGTCGAGCCGGCGGACATGCCCGCCATCATGGACCGGCTGACGACGGATCTGAATCCGGCCCAGTATGGTCTGATCAACGTCAACACGGCCGGCCGGCCGGTGCTGATGACGCTGCCGGGCATCACCGAGCAAGAGGTCGACTCGATCATCTCAACGCGACTGAATGTGGACGCAGAGACCAAAGCCACGCCGGCCTGGCTGGCCATCCAGGGCGTTGTCTCGAACGAGACGTTTGCCCGGATCGGACCGCACCTGACAGCCCGATCGCTGCAGTTCACGGTCGAATCGTTTGGCTTCGCCGACCACGAGGGCACGTACCGGCGGCTGCAGGTTATCGTCGAGATGCGCGGGCAGGTCGAGCAGATCCTGTACTGGCGGGACATTACCCCGCTGGGGCTCTCCTACCCGCTGCGTGACAAAGAGGATGAATGGAAGGATGAAGTTACTCTCAGGCATCGCTAGTGGGAACATTGTCTGCCTGGACTGGAATGCACGGACGCTGCGCGCCGTGCACGCCGCCATCCGGCGAGGCAAGATCCGCATCCTCGGCGTGGCCGAAGCCGCGGTGCCCGCCGAAGTCGACGTGACTCATGCGGCGGCGTTCGGCGCGTTTTTGCGTGAGACGCTGCGCAAGCACGGCTTTCGCACGGACCGCGTCGTCGTCGATATCCCGCGGCAGGACGCCGTGCTCAATCCGCTCATGCTGCCGGCGACGACCGATCGGGAACTGCCGGCGATGGTCCGGTTTCAGGTCGAGAAGGAACTGCCCTTTTCGCTCGATCACGGTGTGGCCGACTACGCGGTCCAGCGCCGCAACGCCGACGGCACCGGGCAGATCGAGCTGCTCGTCGCGGCCATCCGGAACCACGTGCTGGAGTACTACAAGACCGTCTGCGATGCCGCCGGCCTCAAACTCGAACGCGTCGGCCTGCGGCCCTACGCCACCGTTTTCGCCCTTCAGCAAGGCGGCGCGATGCCGACGACCGGCCGCGTCGTATCCGTCGATGTCGGCCCGATTATGACCGAGATCAACGTCATCCGCGACGGCCATCTGGCCTTCTCGAGTGCGGCCTCGGTCAGAATACGAACGGATGACGAGCACAAAACGGGTGAAAGCCGGGCGGCCGAACAGGACGTCATCCCGTTTCGCCAGACTCCACCGCCGATATCATCGAGCGTGGACGAACTGCTGGTCCAGATTACGCGAACGGTCGAGGCGTACCGCGCCACCGACCCGGGCGCTACGATCGATCGGGTCATTGTCGCCGGCGCGAGTCCCATCGAGCAGGATCTCGCCAAGGCCGTCGCCGAGCGCCTCTCGGCCCCCACGTCGATCTACCGTCCATCCGACGAGTTGACCCGTCCGCTCGAACGACGTGGCCGCGTCGCGTGGAGCGGTTTTGGTGCCGTCCTGGGCCTGGCTTGGAGCCACGGACCGACAAGTCCGAGCCACTTTGATTTCCTGCATCCGAAAGAGCCGATCGACACGCATCGCGAGCGAATGCGCCGCGTGCCGGTCATCGCCACCTTGGTCGCGGTGCTGTTGCTGGCTGCCGGTACCGCGGTCGGCCTGAAGCTGCATCGGAAATCACAGGAAATCGCGAAACTCGACAAGCAACTGGCCGCGGCGAAGAAGGAAGAGGCCGCGATTGACGATTTCAACAAACTGGTCACCGCGGCACAGGGCTGGCGCGACGAGGGCGTTGTCTGGCTCGACGAACTCAAGGTCGTGATCGACGCGCTTCCGTCCAACGAGGATGCCTACCTGCGAGAGCTGGCGGTATCGAATTCCGGCGAGATCACGCTGAAGCTCGTCGGCCGTGACGGTCGCGTGTTCGACAAACTCAGCGCGGACCTGACCGCGCTGAAGACCCGGAAGGGAACGCCCCGTTACGTCGTCATGCCGGGCGCACGCACAGAGAACAAGAAGGACCCGAAGTACCAGGCGCTGACGGACATCCGGCTCCAGATCGCCTCACTCGGGAAGAAATCGTAGGCAAAGAGAACGTTATGTCGCGACGTGAGAGAATCCTGTTACTGGCGGTTGTCAGCGTGCTGAGTCTGGGCATCGGCACGAAGCTCGTTCGCCACTACGTCATAGACAACCTCGCCAGCAAGGACAGGCAGATCGCCGCCAAGACCGAGAAGCTCGAGGGACACAAGCAGGCCCTGTTCCTGGCCAAGAACTCGCAGCGACAGATCTGGGATGAGATCGCCACCGAAACGATCTCGACCAACCCCTACCGGGCACGGACGACGATGATCGCCGAACTCGACAAGCTCGTCGCGAAACACCGGCTCGACAGCCCCGCGGTCCGGCCCAAGGATGCCGGCCGGCGGCCGAAGAGCGGACTCCTGACGCTGGGCTTTACGATCCAGGGCTCGGGCTCGCTATCCCAGATGGTCAACTTCCTCTATGACCTGCACAACATGCCATTCGCGGTGCAGGTCGAGTCGGTCAAACTCGTTCCCCAGAGCGCGAAGGACACCAAGACGCTCAAGCTGACGGTCACCGGCGAAACGGTCGTTCTGCCGCAGCACGACCTGGCAAAGAACGCCACGACCATGCCTACCAAGGAAGACGAACGGCAACCTCGGACGGTAACGGCGCTGGCCAGTGCGGGTGAATACATGGACATCGTGGAGAAGAAGATCTTCGAGGCGTACGTGAAACCACCGCCGCCCCCACCGCCGCCGCCACCACTGCCGCCTACGAACCAAGGCCCGAAGCCGGAGCCGCCCAAGCCTCAGCCGCCGAAGCCCGACCCCCGCGACCCGCAACGGACGTCCACGCGGATCGCGGCTCTGATCGGCACACCGGAGAGCCAGGAGGTCGTGCTGGTCGGCAACGACAAGAAGCGGCGGGTCGTCAAACGCGGGGAGAAGTTCGACGGCGGCACGCTCCAGTACGTGCATCCGGACGGAGCGGTCGCGGTATATCAGGGGCACAAATACTTGTATATCCCGGGCAAACTCATGAGCGAGGCAAGGCCCCTGAACGCAACGGAGCACCCCGAACTGTACTTCCTCGCGACGAAAATGGAACAGGAAGCCCGGAAGCCCATTGACGAAAACGCCAAGGACGGATAACCAGACAGATGAACAACCCTTCGTGTACATATTGGCGCGAAACCCGAATGGGGTACACGGGGTCTGGAGGATTCCCGATGCGGTATCGGTTCAACCACAACACCTGGATTCTTTTCGGCCTGGCAGCGCTGGCCATCGTCGCCGTAGCGACGCAGACCGCCCGCGCGCAGGAGCCCGACGCACAGACGGTCGAAGAACAACGGGCACAGATGGCCGAGATCGTCGAGCAGATGCAATCGAAGGTGACCAAGGATGCCCCGGCCGAAGAACCGGCCGAGGTACCCGCCGAACCGACCGTGGAACCGGAGCCGGCTCCCGCCGAGCCCCCGGCTGGTGAACGCATCAGGCAGCGGCGCCCGGGTCGGCCAGCCGAGCCCGTCACGACGGAATCGCCTGGCGTACCCACGAGCCAACCGAGTCCGGAAGAAATCCTGACCGGCAGTAGTCTCGACAAGCTCGATGAAGTGCCGGAAGGCGACCTCGACGCGCTGCGTGCCAAGATCAGGAAGGACCAGAAGGAACACCCACGACCGAAGCCGTCGCCACCTTCCCCCGCCGCAACGGAAAGTCCCGCGGCGGAATCCCAACCCGCCGACGCATCCGGCACCGCGACCGATGAGCGACTGTGGGAGGTTCCCCCGGAAGATCGCAAGTACTTCTTCACGTGGTATGACCAGACTCAACTGGAAGACGCATGTGAAGATTTCGCGCGGATGGCCGGCCTCTCACTGGTCGGCGCGGAGGTCATCACCGGCGCAAAGCCCTTCAAGTACAAGAGCGCCGAGACAATGACGTTTGATGAGGCCCTGAACGAACTGAACCTCATCCTCCGCGAGCAGCAGTACTGGCTCATTCGCCAGGATGCCCACCTGTTCGTCCGAAAGCTCACCGACTGGCATCGGCACATTCCGGAGGACCGCTACTACGCTTCCGTCCAGGCCTACCACGATGCGAAGCTGCCCTTGTGGGAAATCCTTAGCGTCAACTTCGAGTGCACAAAGGCTTCACCGCCGGCCCTGGCCGAGTTCATTCTTCGTCAGGTGCCGGACAACACGGTGCATGCGCTGCCGCTCGAAGGCACCAACAAGGTTGGCATTACCGGCGTGGCCTACTACGTGGAACGGGCGTTGAAGCTGGCGGACGATTACGAGCGTGACGCCGATCAGGATGGCCGCACGCTCGAGATCTACACCGTCAAGTATGTCGAAGCCAGCGAGGCCGCCACGATTCTCCGCGAGATGGTCAATATCCCCAGTGTGACGGGAAGCCGTGCAACGCCAGTCCCTCGCCCAGGGCAACCGCCGACGCCTGCGCCGGGCTCTTCGAGCGTCGAAGCCGTGGACATCACGCCACAGGATGACATGCGACGCCTGATCGTACGGGCCACGCCGCTGAAGCATGCGGAGATCGCCGAAGCGCTTAAGACGATTGACGTGGACCTGCCGCCGGATGACCGCCTCATCAAGGAAATTCAGCTCAAACACATCTCCGCGCAGGAAGCGATCGACCTGATCAAACCGCTGGTCGGTCGGACCAAGACCGTGGTCCGGCAACTGCCGCCGCGCGTCATGCAGCCTGGCCAACCACCGCAGCAGCCGCCGCCACAGATCATAACGCAACCGGATCCGAACGCGCCGGAGCTTTTCGCGGACAACAACCGCAACGTCATCATCGTCCGCTGCCAGGAAAAAGAGTTCCTGCAGATCGAGGAGCTGGCCGTACAATTCGACGTGGAGACGGAGGCGGGCCACAAGGTCGTCGAGGTCAAGCACGCCGACGCCAGCCAGATCGCCAGCACGGCGGCCCAGATCATTGCCGGCAGCCAACGACCGCGTCCCGGCGTCAACCAGCAGATCTTCCGCGCCGTGGCGGCCCCCAACGGCAGCGCGGTGGTCATTACCGGCTCCACCGCGGACGTCGCCTCGGCGGAACGACTCATCGGCGAACTCGACGTCGAGACGACGCTTCGCACGGAAACCTACCCACTCACGTATGCCGCCGCGGACGAGATCGTCTCATTCCTGCAGCAGGCGGCGATGACGAAGCAGGGGAACCGATTCACTGCCAACCGGCCGCAGTTCACCGCCGACTCGCGGACGAACTCGATCGTCGTCGCCGGCACCGACGAGTATCACACACTCACCAAGGAGTTGATCAGCCAGCTTGACATCGAACGCGAGGATGGCATGAAGGACCATCTGGTCAAGCTGACGAATGCCGACCCGCAGACCCTGGCGCAGATCCTGCAGCAGAAGTTCACCGGCACGTCGTCGCCCTGGGGCCGTTCGCGGTCTACTGGCGCCGGCCAGCCGCAGTTCATTCCGGACTCCAGTTCGGGCATGTTGCTCGTCCGGGCAAATGATCGCCAATGGCCGAGCATCGAGAGCATGCTCAAGGAATTTGACGACGCGAGCGTCACGCAGCCACGCCCGGAGATCTACCGGCTGCAGCACGCCTCGGCTGATGAGATCGTCACGCTGTTGCGCTCGGCGGTCCAGTCACGACGACCTGGCCGAGCCTATACGCCGCCGCCGCAGTTCGCCCCCAACGCAAAGACGAACGCGATCCTCGTCACGGCCGTGGATGAGGATCACGAGACAATCAAGATGCTCCTCGGCGAGCTTGATCAGCAAGGCTACGACCAGCTCCAGGAGATTCCACTCGAACATGCCGATGCGGATTTCGTCGCCGATAAGCTGCGCGAGCTGCTCGAAGTCGACGACAGCCAGAGCCGGTACTGGCGCGGCAGCACTGGCGCCGAGATTCGGATCCTGGCCGAGCCGCTGAGCAACAAACTGCTCGTCGCGGCCCCGCCGGACAAGTTTGAGCAGGCCAGACAATATGCGGCGGCGATCGACGCTGACTATGCCAAGGCCGGCTACGAAGAGCGGGTCTTCACGCTGAAGAACACGGATTCATGGACCGTCACGTCCGCCGTCTCGCAGATCATCCTGGGGCAGGATCAGCGCTCGCGTTGGGGCACCCCCACGAATACGGGCGGCACGAAGATCGTCGATGTCAACGGCGCGATCGTCGTCCGGGCACCCAAGGAGAAGATGGAGCAGATCGCCACCCTGATCGAGACGCTCGACGCAGAAGGCACGTCGTCGAATGAGATCCGGAGCTGGCACCTCCCCGGCGCTGACGTTTACGACATCGCCCGAACGATCAGCCAGCTCTTCCCCTATAACTACCGGGATCGCACACGGGTCCAGTGCACGGCCGATACCAGCTCGGAGACGCTGTTTGTTTCGGCCCCAAAGGACAAGATGGAGCAGATCGTCCAGCATATCGAGACGATCCAGACGCACGCACCGAAGGAATCGCCCTTCAGCGTGCGGTACTTTGCACTCACGCACGTCCGCGCGGACGACATCCGCGACACCGTCGAGGAGATCCTCGATCGCAAGTGGGACGTGGATCAGGCCAAACGAAGCCGCGGCTCCCGCAGCATGGGATTGAGTCCTCGCGTGGAAGCCGACGCCAGCGGCAAGCGACTGATCATCGCGACGAGCGAAGACCTCATGCCGCTGGCCGACGAGCTGATCAAGGAGCTGGATGTCGCGTCGGAATTCGGTGAATCCGTGGTCCGCATCATCGCCCTTCAGAAGGGCAAGGCGGAGGAACTCGCACCGCTGATCGAGACGGCAGCGAACGCCGACGACAAGAGCGGCGGCTCGAGCCGCAGTCGCCGATCGTTCTTCCGGTATATGTACACCGGGATGCAAAGCAGTAGCGGCGAACCGGGCAGCGTTAGCATAACCGCGATTCCGCAGAGCAACTCGCTGCTGCTGCGGGGCCCTGAGGAGAAGGTCGAGAAGGCGACTCGGCTGGCCGAGGAGATCGATGCCGAGGCACGGCCGGAGGGCCCGGTCATCAAGACCTATGTGCTCAAATTCGCCGATGTCTACGAGGTGCAGGACATGATCAAGGGCCTGCTCGGCGGCGAAACCGTCGGTGGCTTCGACGACTGGAGCAGCGACTACTCATCATCGTCGAGTTCACGCCGGGGCCGTGGCAGCAGCGGCACACTCCTGGTCAGCGCTGACTACATGAACAACATGTTGCTCGTCGCGGCGGACTACGAGAAGATCCCGCAGGTGGACAACCTCGTTCAGCTCAAGGAGTCGCTCGCCGAAGCGAGAAAAGCTGATCTGGATACGACAACCAAGGACGGCATGATCGCCACCGGAGAGGGGCTATTCATGAAGACGATCGATCTGTCCGAGAAGGTCGATGCCGAGGACGTCGCCGACCGGCTCGAGGACGTCCTCTGGGACGTCTATGGGTACTGGGATGCCCCGGATGTCCGCGCGATGCGCTATACGAACTCGATCATCATCACAGCCAAAGGCGACAAACTCAAGGCTGCCGAAGGCTACCTGGACCGGATCGTGAAGGACTGGCGGTCGAAGACGATCGTCGTGGTCAAGCAGGTGGAAGGGCTTCCGGCATCGAAGCTCGCCGATTTCCTGAAAACCTACGGCGCGGGCCTGCAGAGTGAGCCCGAATTCCGACGCGTCGATCAGTACGACCGCATGAAGGATCCGGAACGGATCATTCAGGAAGTGCCGATCTTCATTCCGGGCAGTGAGCCGCCCGCGGAAACCACGACGACGACAACGACGCACCCGTTCGTGCCCACGGCGGAGCTGTCCAGGCTGCGTGCGGCGCTAGCCTCGCTGCCATTGACTCAGGCGCCGACTACCCAGCCGGCTGCCACCCGTCCTGCGAAACCCGTTGCCACGCAGCCGGCCCAACCGACACCCGCGCCGAAAACGGCCCCAGCAAAGCCCGAGGCCAAGCCGGCGCCGGCACCGAAGCCGGTTCCGGCAAAGGCAGAGCCCAAGCCAGCTCCTGTCCCAACAGCCACGCCGGCGAAGACAGAGGCTTCGCCTTCGCCAGCAGTGAAGGCCGAACCAGCCCCTGCCCCGAAAGCCGCACCAGCCAAGCCTGAGGCCGAACCCAAGCCAGCCCCAGCCGCACCGGTTCAGGCCGACGACACCCCGCCTTCGATGATCGACAACGTGTGGAACGCCGCCGAGGCTCTCAAGGAATCCGGCCGACCGCAGATCATGATCGACGACATGGAAAACACGATGATCATCGTCGGTCAGCCGAAGCAGGTGGAAGAACTGCAGGAGCTTATCAAAGCGCTCGAAGACCAATTGGAGTCCCTGCCGAAGACGACGGACATCCGTGTCTTCAAGCTCAGTTACGTCAACGTCAATGTCGCGGCCACAATCCTCGAACAGATGTTCAATGAAGGTCGCACCGCCCAGGCCGCGCAACAGGCCCAGCAAGCCCGCCAGCAGGCACAACAGCAGGCCCAGCAGGCCCGCCAGCAACAGGGCGCCCAGCAGGCTCGCGAGGGCGACCAGAGCCGCAGCCGCGGCGAAGACGGAGAGGGCCGCGATCGCCGCCCCGACCGTGAACGCAGAGAGGGAGAAGAGGAACAGGCAGGCGACGGTCCGCGGCCGCTGCTCCGCGGCGACCGCATTCGGGTCTTCCCCGATGTGCGCACCCGCACGCTGGTCATCCGGGCCCATCCGGATGACTATCGCGAAATTGCCGAGCTGTTGTTGAAAATTGACCGACCGAGCGACGATCCCGGCATCCAGATCCGTATCTTCCAGCTCGAGAAACTCAACGCCGGCGAGGTCGAGGATGCATTGAAGGCCATTCTCAAGATCGACGATCGCCAGGGGCCGCGGGCCACGCGCATGCCCCGCGGCGGCGTTCCCGGCGCTGCCGGGCAATGGCAGCAGGCCTCCTCCATGATCGAACAGCTTCAGGAGCAGGTCCTCGATCTGCAGGCCGGCCCAGGCAAAACGTCGATCAACCCGAGCGAACAGATCACCATCACCAGCGACGCCACGACCAACAGCGTGATCGTGGTCGCCCCGGACGACGGCATGAAGCTGGTGGAAGAGCTGATCAACAAACTGGAGGAGAAACCCGTACCGCTCGAAATCCGAACCATTACACTCAACAACGCCGACGTCGGCGACGTTCTGCCGCACCTGGAAAAGACGTTCCAAGGCACCGCCGGCCGGCGTGGTGGCGGCGACGGAGAAAGCGTCACGCCCGCGCGAATCGGCGCTGTGCAGTTCGCCGGCGACGTACGAACGAACCAATTGGTCATCCGGGCACTCAAGCCGGATTTTGAGCGCATTGAGGCCGTGGTCAAGGAACTCGACAAGAAGCTCGAAGATGAGCAGGTCGTCCAGACCTTCACGCTCGAGTACGCGGACGCCAGCGGGCTGGCGAAGGCCCTGATGGACACGTACACGAGCGGCCAGGCGGCCCGTGAGGTCGGCAAGTCGATCCGGATCAGTGCCGACCAGACCTCGAACACGCTGTTCGTCTGGGCGCCCAAGGTCCTGCGAACCAAGATCGAGACCCAGGTTCTGGCGCTGGACCAGGATGCCCGCGGCAAGTTCGAACCGAAGCAACTCGCGCTCAAGCAAGCGGATGCCGCCGTGGTCGCCGACAAGCTGACGGCCGCCTTCGGCTCGCGAGGCGGCCGCGGCAAGATGCAGGTCAAGATCACCGGCGACACCGCCAGCGGCATGCTGCTGGTCACCGCCCCGCCGGACGTCTTCGAGCAGATCAAGAAGACCGCCGAAGCAATGGACATGCAGAAGACGCTGATGGTCAGGCCCTTCAAACTCGAGCATGCGTACGCCATCGAAGTCGTCGATCAGTTCAAAGACATGATCATGCAGCTCGCTCGGCAGTTACGGCCGGGCTCGGGCATCGACATGGGCGTAATCGCCATCACGCCGGACTCACGTACCAACACGCTCTTTGTCGTCGGCAGCGCACAAACCATGGCGATCGCGGAGACGGTCATCAAGACCGTCGATGTCTTGCCCCCGGATCCGGTCGTACAGAAGACACACTACTTCTACCTGACCAAGGCCCAGGCGACGTCGGTGGCCGCCACGATCAACTCCCTGTACGCCGACGTGCCGGGCAAGAGCGTCCCCCCACCGAAGGCCTATGCCGAGCCGCTGACCAACGCGGTTTTCGTCTATGCCACAACGCCACAGATTAACGAGATCAAGGCCAGCGTGATCGATCCACTCGAACAGATCTCGCCCGAGGGTGAGCAGGAGCTGGGCACACATCATATCACGCTCGAACACGCCAAAGTGGACGACGTGATGACCACGGTCACATCCTACGTCACACAGCGCCAGACGGCCCTCCGAACAGCCGGCGTGCAGCGGAACCTCAAGCCACAGGACATGGCGATCAGCCTGACGTCGGACACCAACACCAACCAGCTCATCGTCTACTGCTCGAAGGCGAATCTGGAAGACATCACGAACCTCGTCAAGACGCTCGACACGCCGGAAACCACGGCCAACGTGCGTGAGACGAAGGTCTATCCGGTCCGCTTTGCGGATATCTATGGCGTCACGAACGCCCTGACGGCCGCACTGACCAAGCCAGGCCGGGTTTCCGAGAAGGACCGTGTCACTGTGGTGCCGGAAGCCGGTACCCAGTCGATCGTGGTCACGGCCAGCGCCGAGAACATCGCCCAGGCCGACAAAATCATCGCCGAGCTGGACACCGAAACAGGTCAGGAACGCATCACCGAACAGATCGCGCTCAAGAACGCCAGCGCGACGGATGTGGCCACGACGATCACCAACCTGCTGGCCCAGACTCGCCGGCGAACGCGTTCTACCGGCCAACTCCCTGCCACGCTGCAGGCGATCGCCTCGACAAATACGATTCTGATCAACGCCCCGAAGGATGAAATAGAGCAGGTCAAGGAACTCGTCACCTCCCTCGACGTTCCGGGCATCGAAGACGCGGACATGGAAGTGCGGACGTTCCGCCTGACGTACGTCGAGCCGAGTTCACTGTCGAACGCGATCAACATGGCGTTTCGTTCGCGGACCGGGCAGCAGAACCCGCGCGACGTCGTGATCTCGACCTCCGACTACACCAGCGGCACGTTGATCGTCTCGGCCTCGAAGGAACAGATGGCCAAGGTCGAAACGCTCGTCAAGGACATGGACCAGGAAAGCGAAACGAAGCGGCCAGTCCGCGTGCTCGAACTGACCAACGCGGAAGCCGCCGACGTCGCCCGTTCGCTGCAACAGGTCTTCATGTATTCCGGGGGCCGGATTCGCCAGGGCCAGTTTGCGGTGCAGATCCAGCACATCACGGGCACCGACCGGCTTCTGGTGCAGGCCGACGACAGTCAATACGCCGAGATTCAAGCGATCGTCAAGGAACTCGACGTACCCGACCTCGGCAAGATGGACGAGATGCAGGTCGTGATGCTCGAACACGTGGACGCGAGCGAAACGCTGACGATTCTGCAGGAGTTTCTGCGGAAGACCGGATCGAGTTCGCCCCGCGGTGCCTTGACTGGTGATGTCCGGGTAGCGGCCTCGTCGTCGTCGAACGCAATCGTCATCAGCGGCGGCAACGAACAGGTTCAGCATGTCGTGGATCTGATTCGCAAACTCGACAACGAGGTGGAAGGCGCCAACGCCCCGCAGATCGTCAAGCTCGAAGTCGCCAACGCCGCCCAGCTCGCGAACACGCTGTCGCAGGTCTTCACGGATCCGGCACGACAGCAGCGCACCCGGCAAACGCCCGGCTCGATCCCGGTCATCCTCGCCGATGACCGGACGAACTCGCTCATCATCCGGGCACGGCCGGCGGACTTCAATCTGATCCAGGGCATGGTCAAAGACATGGACCAGCAGACCGACGAGACACTCGGCACCATCAAGCTGGTCAGCGTCGCCCAGGGCATCAACGTGACGAACCTCGCGGCCCAGATCGAACAGACGATCAATACCGGCCAGCGCTACATGGCCACCCAGACCGGGACGAAGCCGCTGCAAATCAGTATCGGCGCCGACGAGCGCACGAACTCGCTGCTCGTCTCCGGCTCGCCCGCCCTGTACCCGGAGGTGGAGAAGCTGGTCGCCCAACTGGAGAAGATGAAGCCCCCGGGCGGGACCGGAGTCCTGATCGTACCGCTGAAGAACGTCCGCCCGGACGACGTGAAGCGGGTGATCGACCAGCTCCAGCAGCAGCAGCAAGGCAGCCGCGGCAGATCGTATCGTCGCAGTGCGGCGGACCTTGAGCATGCGGAAATCAATGAGGCGTTGCGGCATAGCGCGTAACGTGGAGATCCATGATGTTGTTTCAATGGATAATCATCGCAGCGGTTCTCGGGCAAACGCCGCCGGCCACGACGCAGCCGGCGGCCGCCCTGCCTGTCGTCACCACGCAGCCCGCGCCGACCCCGCCGGCGACCACGCAGCCGGTGTCCGTGCAATACATGGGGCCGACTGAGCTGAGCGACAGTGCGCGCATTGAGGTCGTCGGCGATCAGCTTGTCATCGTCGGCACGCAAAGCGATCTGGACCTGATCCAGATGCTGATCGCGGCCATGGAACAGGCCGGCCCCGCGCCCACGATCGAGCTGTTTCACCTGAAAAACGCCCAGGCGCAGCAGCTTGCGCCGAGCCTTCAGCGACTCTGGTCCGATATGGTTCGCCAACAGGGCACCGTATCGCGTCCTGAGGACCAGGTCGCCATCATGGCCGACGAACTGAGCAACACGATCATCGTCGCCGGCACCAAGGACAACCTCGATCGCATCCGCATCCTGATCGATGGCATCGATGGCGCCCCCTCGATTGCCGACGAGATTCAGACCTGGGAGCCCGTCGAGCTTGAACACATCCGCGCCAGCGAAGCCGCGGAAATCGTCCGTCAGACGCTGGAGAAACTGCAGAAGCGCGCGGGCGTCACCCGGCCGAGCCCGATCGACGTCCAGATCGCGCCGAACAACAGCCTGCTGATCATCGCCCCGCAGAAGGACTTCGAGACGGTTCGCAAACTCATCGAACTGATTGACCGTGAACCGAAAAGTGAGTTCGGCGGACGATCGACACTGGCCGTGTTCCCCCTGCTCAAGGCGGAGGCCGACACGCTCGCCAAGACATTGCAGGAGATGATCGCGATCGAGAACACCGAGCAGCGTAAGGCCCTGCAGGAGCAGATCCGCCGGCTACGGCTGGTCAAGGCCACCCGGGACGGCGGGATCGAGGAACTGCCGGATCTCGATCTCGAAAAACCCATCAAGATCCTTGCCGACAGCGGCATGAACGCCATCATCGTCGGCACGACGGAAAGCAACATCAAGCC
>JAFGKA010000140.1 GCA_016928855.1 Phycisphaerae bacterium | reverse complement strand
AGCTTCATGGTGCCGTCGCCGCGGGTTGGGGCGACGATGCCGCCTTCGCCGAACTCGTTCCAGGCGTAGATCGTCAGGGCCTTCTGCCGGCCGCCGTCGGGCAGGGGGAAACCGAGCATCGGCTCGGCGGCCAAGTCGGCCTTGGTTTCGGCCAGCACCGCTTGCCACTCGGCTCGGGTTGGCAAGGCGAAATAGGGCCGCGGGTCTGGCCATGGCCGCGGATTCCATCCGGCCGGCACGTAGGGCACGTACGGCACCGGGCCGTCGGCGTACTGGCGGCGGGTGTTGCGCGCCTGGACGGCGAGTTCCTCATACGGGCGATCGGCCTCCGTGCGGGCCCCGCCGGGGACCTGCATGTATGTGGCGAAGAAGTCGAACAGCCCGATCAGCGGGTCATCCGGGTTTGTGCCGTCCGGGGCGACCACGCCGCCGCCGATCAGCAGCTCGCCGAGGCCGGCATCGCGTGCGGCCTGGCGCAGCGTATCGAGTCGCGCCCGGGCACCGTCCACGTTATCACCGGCCTGCTGGAGGAAATAGCGGGCGCCGTGCACCTTGAAGACGGCCCGGCCGCCGACGCGAAGGTAGCTCGGATGGCGCATCGCTTCGATCCACACTTCCACGCAACGCGCCCAGTGGGCCTCGTCTGTTACGGTGAACGGCGGGTGGTTGCAGTACTCGATCGCGAATTGCATGCGATGCGCTTCGGGCGATTGGCGGAAGTAGGTCAGGCCGTCGTTGAGTCGCAACGAATGAGGCTCCGGCGGCGGTCCGGCCCCGTGCGGATACCAGAGGAACAGGAAGAAATCGACGCCGTGCGTTGCTGCCGCGACGATCTCGCGGTCCATCGTGTCCTGCGTATTGTACTCGCCGAGCAGCGGCACGCGCTTGGGAAAACGGCTTCGCCAGTCGGCCCCGGTCGCATCCTGCCACTTGTTCGGCCGCGGCTCCCACCAGCCGGCGAAGTACTCGACACCCACGAGCACGTCGTCAGCGGGTCTCGGCTCGGTATCGGACCTTGGCGACATGCAAGCCCCAACTGCGAGTGTGAGAACCACCAGCCATCGGACTGTGTTCTTGCGGCGTGTCATTCGTCGCCTTCGTACCCAGCCAGAGGCTGAAGTCAAGTTCCGTCAGGTTTCAGAAACAAGGAGCGTGGCTGCCATCCTTGCGGACGCGTACGTTCAGAAACAATCCGTTCCATGTGCCGGCGGGCGGTTGGGGCCGTTGAAACAGTATTGGAATGCGATGAAGTCTGTCAGATCGACGTCGTTATCGTCGTCGGCGTCGGCTGCGGCGCAGTTTCCATCGCTGGCGTACGCCCGGTTGGGGCCGTTGAAACATTGCCGGAACGCTGAGAAATCTGTGAGGTCGACATCGCCATCGTTGTCGGCGTCGCCGATGGTAACCGGGCTCGCGATGACCTGGACGATCACGTGATTCGATTCGGCGGTTTCGGCAGCCGTGTCGGTTACGGATAGACTGCAATGGATGTCGCCGGCAAGCTTGAATCGGCGGCTGATCTCGGCGGGCGCGCCGGACGCCGGCGTGGTCTCCGCGCCGAACTGCCAGACGTGCGAAACGCTGCTCGTGCTGTCGTAGCAGGTCACGGTCGGCATGAAGGACACCGGCTGGTGGCGGACGACAGTCGTGGGGGTTGCGCTGAGGCGGACCAATGGGCCATCGCCGGACCAGAAATCGACTCGCGTCACGCCGCCCGGTTCGAATATGGCCGTGGTGCTGCGGCTGCCGATGAACGGGTATTGGGCTACGGCGGTGTATGTCGAGCCGCCGGGAACGGCGCGGATGCGGGTGTGGACGTAGTAGCCGTTGCCGTCGGTGCGGACCGTGCTTCCATGCGGGAAGCCTACCAGGAGATTGTCCACAGGATTACCGTCGGCGTCGATGACCCGGCCCCAGAGCGTGGCTTCAGTTGCCGTCGTGGGGTCTCGCCAGGGCATTGACGGGATGGGCACGGGCGCCGTGAAGCAGTTCGCCGAGACGTACTCGTACCACGTCCAGTCGTTTTCGGAGACGCCGTCCTGGTCAGAGTCCACGGTGGAATAGTGCGAGAAGCTTACCGTGCCATCGGCGCCCTGGTCGAGTGCGTACTGCAGTTGCGTGACGCTGTCGGCCATGGTGTTGATGAACATGCCCTGGCCGAAGAAGGCGTGACGCCCGTAGCGCCAGCCGAGCGTCATCGCGATCCAATCGCGGTAGTACTGGGCTTCGGTTTCGATGTACTCCTCACGGTAGGTCATCGGGCAGGCGGCATCGAGCCAGCCTTGCGCCATCCAGCCTCGCCAGTCCTGGAAGACTGACTTGTATGCGCTGGATTCGGTGAAGTCTTCTCGTGGCAAGCCCCAGGCGGCCAGCGCCGCGGTGTGGCGAAGCGGCTGGCGCGGGTTGCTCGTGACGGCGGCGATCTCGGCATAGCTCCGGCGTACCAATTCCGAGATCTCACGGCGACGGAACTGGTCCCACCGCGGTTCGAGCTGCGGCGGGGGAACGCCGGGGTAGTTCTCGATTCGCTGAAAACGAGCCAGGCCGGACTGTGCATAAGCCAGATTGGACGGATAGCCTGCGTCGACCTCCGTGTAACGGATGATGTCCCAATGGATGCCGTCGATAGCGTAGTTTGTCACGAGTTCGCGGACGATCGAGATGAGGTACTCCTGCACGTCCGATGAGCCGGGGTCGAGGTAGTAGTAATTGCCATCGAGCTTGCTCGGTCCGTTGCCCATCTCCGCCCGGCTGGTCATGATCCATTCGGGGTGCAGCGTCAGAATGCCGTTGCCGACCGGCGGCCATTCGCGGCAACTGCGGTAGGGGGCGATCCACGGATGCACTTCGATGCCGTGTGCGTGGGCTTGTTCCACGAGATACGCCAGCGGATCGAAGTCCTCGGACGCCCAGGTCGATCGTGGCAGGATGTTCGAATGCCAGTATACGCCGTTGGGCGCGTCCTGGAGCGACCAGACATGCGGCAGGATCGCGTTGTAGTTGCCCTGGACCACGCGGGCGATCGTCGCGTTCACTTCGCCGGCCGTCCGGAAACTGTCGCGGCTGCTGACCCATACGCCGCGAAAAGCGGCTGCCTGTGCGAAGGCCTGACGTGGCGCGTGCAGCAGCATCGCAGCCGTTGCGACGCATGCGATGATACCTGGGCGGTTCTGCACCACAACGGCTCCCTGCCCCGTAGAAAGCTGACGGCCGCTTTCGTGTGATGTCCCCCGATAGGTTCATTGTCGCAGAACGCCGCGGTCGAGTCAAGCTGGACCGGTCCGGAGTGCCCCACTTCTCGAATGTTCGACACTGGTGCATAATCGGACCGTTCGATGACTTCACCAGGAGGCCGGCATGCACAGGAACCGACTTGTAGTTGTGGCAGCGTTATGGGTGGGTATGGTGGCGACGGGTGCGCACGCGGCCGAGCGGGTGCCCGTGATCGATATCACCGATCTGTACCACCCGCACCAGGATGTGGGGGACAATTTCGACCTGATCGCCGCGTACGGGCTGCCCGAGGTGGACCTGAAGGCGATCGTGTTCGATATCACGGGGAAGTTCCGGCAGCCCGAGGCGGACCTGCCGGAATACAGCGCGCGCGACACGAGCGGGCCGCGCGAGCCGGGCATCATTCCAGTTGCACAGCTCAACTACATCTTTGATCGCGATGTTCCCTCCGGTGCCGCGCCGTTCGAGCGGATGCGCTCGCCTGAGGACAGGATGCTTGACGCGCCGCGGTTCCAGCAGTCCGGCATCGAGTTGTTGCTGGCAACGCTCGAAGCCAGCCGGGAAAAGGTCGAGATCGTTTCGTTCGGCTCGGCGCGGCCGATGGCTGTGGCGTTCAATCGCCGGCCCGACCTGGTGCGGGCGAAGGTGCGACGGATTCACCTCTGCGAAGGCGGGTGCCCGAAGGGCTACCTCGAATGGAATGTGATGCTGGATCGGCACGGGCTCGTGCGGCTGCTGCGCTCGGATCTGCCGATCGCGATCTATCCGTGCGCGACGGACAAGGGACCGTTCGACGTCGGACCGAACAACACGTTCTGGTTGTTGCCCGACCTGGGCTGTGTTCGGCGACTGCATCCGCAGTTGGCGAGTTACGTGGCGTTCGCGTTCAGCCGGTCGAACCGCGTCGATTTCCTGCGGGCGATGGATGAGCCGGCGCCGGAGGCGATGCTCAAGACGCTGGATACACTCAAGCACAATGTGTGGGAGACGGCCGTGTGGATGCAGGTGGCCAACCGCCGACTCGTGCGGCGTGCCGACGGAACGCATCGCATCGTGCCGGCAGGCGAGGTGCAGCGTGACGACACGGTGCTGCCCAACGAGCTGCGGCCGTGCCGCGTCGAAGTCGAGCCCGGCGGCGAGTTCACCGTGACGATGACCGAGTCGCCGACGAACTTCATGATATACGACCGCGGCGACGCCAAGGCGAACGAAGCGGCCCTGCGCGAAGCCCTGCCGGCGCTCTATGAGTCCTTCGCTCCGCCACGCCCGCACGACAAGAAGGCGGGATGAACCGCGAATCATCGCGAATCGACGCGAATGGGCAAGGCCAAGACAAGACGCACCGCCAAGACACAAGGAATTGTGTAGGTCGGGTCAACAGCCCCGACGCTCTTCTTTCCGTTCTGTCGGATCTGCTGACCCGATGTCTTGCTGATCACTCGCCTCAGCCCGGCGGGCCGAAGGTTTGCCAGGCCAGGGCGATGAGCACGTGCGCTGCGTATCGTGGGTAGAACGTGGTGTCGTCGGATCGTTCCGGCGGAAAGAGACGCAGATTGGGCCACGAGCCGTAATCGCGTCGGATGGCTTCCAGGCTGCGCATGACGCCCGCGTCGTCGCCCCATTGCACGTAGCCGGCTAGAAGCATGCCGGCACTCCAGAGAACCGCAGGGGAGTTGGACGTTCGGGTGGTTGCGCTGGTCGATTCGGCGGCGTCTGCCTGGCTTGGCGCCGGCGGTTCAGGATACGCGCAGATCCGCCCATCCTTCCAGAACCGATCGAGCGAGCGGGCTGCCTGTTTGCGCGTCCACGGGAGCTTTACTGCTCCGCCACTGCCGCGGTAGACCTCGAGGCCCCAGAGGGTGTACACGTGATGGATGAGATCGTTGGGCCGATCGCTGTTCCTGAAGTTCGGCAGCGCCATGTACGCCCAGTAGGGCAGGCCGTCGCTCAACTTGACCGTGGCCACGGCGGCGCGAGCCTGGTCATCCGCGCGGCTCTGCACGAGCCTGCGCTGCTCGGCAGTCATCGCCGACGGATGCTCGCGCACCAGCCGGGCGATCGCGCCCATGAACATTGATGGCGAGTTGACGGCGAAGATTGCATCATCGCGGCTCGGGCTGTACCAGAAGAATCCGCCGCCGTAGCCGGCCGACCAGAAGTCACACCAGCGCATCGCCACGCGGACGAGCAGACCGCGAATCTCCTCTCGCTCGTCGGACGACCAGACGTTCGTCTGCAGCGAATCCAGCAGGCCGTACATGACGAGAGCCGTCGTGATGGTGTACGGCTGGTTCTCCGGGTTGGTCGTCCCATCCTGGAATGCATCCCATGCCTGCGGCAGGCCCCAGCCCGGCTGACCGTCGTGATCTGAATCCTGATTCTCGATCAGCCAGCGGGCGGCCTTGTGCACGCGGCGTGCGGCTTCGGGGCTAGCGGTTCGAGCGACGCGTGCGCTCTCCGCCGAGAGTATCAGGCCGTACGTCATCGGCTGTTCCTCGATCGTGTTGAACACCCGCTCTCGCCCGTAGCCCTGAGTGTCTTCGGGGAACAGGCTGAGCAACTGCTCGTAGGCGGTCACGAGGTGCGGGTCCATCGGGCGCGAGCGCAGTGTCGCCTGCGAGCAGCCGGCGACAATCAGCAAGCCCGAAACAAGGTACGATCGAACGTGCATGGCGTTTCTCCGTGCTCGGCATTGCGTTGCGGACGCCACCCCGCTTCCGCTACGGCCTCTACCGCAAACGCGCCTGACCGTCAAACCAACTATTGCCTGCGCATGGTACAGTCGTTCAATAACGAACGGTCAGGTCCACGGGGCTGCCGAGCTTCGGCAGTGTGATTGTGTCGCCTTCGAATGTCAGCGGGACCTTCGGGTCGGCGTCGACCGCGGCAATGTCTCGCTTGTTCGGATGGCGCAGACGCAGTCGGATGTGGTCTGGCGCGTTGCGGGTCGGCGGTTGGAGGTGGACGCCGATCGTCGAGCCGCCCGTCTCGGGCTCAATCACGTATGAGACCGGGCCGAAGCGCGTGGGAGCCTCTTTTACGGCCAGACGTTTGCCGCCGGCCAGCCATGGGCGCGGTGCCGCCCAGGCCAGCAGCAGATCCTTGTCGCGTTCAAGGACCAGCATGTTTCGCAGCAGCCGCACCTGCTTCGTGTTGGAATACGTGTGCGGCAGCGTCCAGTAGTTTGCGCCCGTACGGATCTGCGTGCACTCGACGGCCGAGTAGGTGTCATGCGTCATGCCGTGCGCCATCGAGCCGTAGAGGCCGAGGATCACGCGTTCGATCTCGTCACGTTCGAAGCAGATGTTCCAGTACCCGTATGTGTACGCGTGGTCGATCATGTCGAAGAATTGGCAAACGCCCAGCACGAGCCCGCCCTTGCGGCGCAGCATGTCCACGAGCAGATCCGTGCGCGGATCGTCTGCGGGCAGAATGCCGGCCTCCAGAAGGCACGACGCGACCAGGCCGTAATACCCGTTGGCGGTATAGCCGGTTTCCTTCAGCAGGAAGTGCGT
>JAFGKA010000139.1 GCA_016928855.1 Phycisphaerae bacterium | reverse complement strand
GGGTCAGTTTCGTTCCGTGGCGGCCGGGTACGGCGGTCGTCGGAACACTGGCGGGCAAGCCGCCAGTGGCACCCACCGGATCAACGAAACTCTCCAACCGAAAACGGCACTAGCGAGGATGCTCTGTCGCGTGCGAAGCGACTGCTGTTCGGTGTGCCCATCAACATCCGGCATCATGTCACGCCGCCCGTCGGGCAGGACTGCGGCGTGTTCGCGACCGGCGTAACCGTCTGCGCCACGTTGGCGCCAGGGGCGACATTCTGGGATCTCGCCCGGCAGGTCGCGCGGGATATCCGCAGCCACATTGATGCGGGCGATCATCTCATTCTCGTTCCGCGGGCATGGCAGGCATATTCGATGTTGATGCCCGGTGTGCAGCCTGACGAAGACGGCACGGCGCGTTTTGCGGCGTACGTCGAGCGGCGCCCGCCGCCGAACGCGCCATTCTCACTGACCAATTTGGGCCGGCTGGCGGTTGATTCGACCTTCGGCCCGCTGCATATTGAGGCGATGGGGCTTCTCGTCGGGGTGTCGGCTTTGAGCCGGCTTGTGGCTACGGTGATGACACTGGACGACGTGATGGTTTTCCATGTAGCCGGTCTCGCTCCACTGATCAGTGACGACCGTCTCGGCAGGATCGCCGACCGGGCGGTCGCGGAGCTTCATGCGGCGGTGGGTGTGTGATTGTGTGGGACACGGGGTGCATGAAATGACGTCGGAACCCGCCATCGAGCGACGCCTCGGCCCGTCCGAAGAATGCCTCTGGCGGCTCGATCGCGCATCGAGTCTCAACTGCGTTGCGCACGTCGAGGTGGCCGGTCCGTTGGCCGAGGCGCACGTGCGCCAGGGGCTTGAATTGCTGCAGCGTCGGCATTTTCTGCTGCGCGTGCGGATCGCCGGTCGCGCTCGGTTGGCGCCCTGGTTCCGTTCGGGCGTGCCGCCGATTCCCCTTCGCGTGCTCGATTGCACGGCGAATCAATGGGCGGCGGAGGTGGAGGACGAACTTAACACACGACTGCCGGCTGCACGTGGACCGCTGGCACGTGCTGTGTGGTTGCGGCATTCCGACGAGATATCGACGTTGCTGCTCGCGTTTCATCACGTGATCGGCGACGGGCGAACGGCGGTGTTTCTGACGCGCGATTGGCTGACGGTGATCGGTGCGGCGGCCCGGGGAGCATCGTCATCGCTTCCACCGTTGTCGCCCGAACCACCGTATCAGCAGCGTTTCCCATCGCATGCGAGGGGGCTGCGCGGTTGTTGGGCGCATGGTCGATTGCTCGGTCAGATCATCGGGGATCTCCGTCGCAGCGGGGCTTTGACACTCCTCCAGCCGGACGGCGCGGCGCCGCTGGCCGAACGGCGCATGCGGTCGTTGCCATATGTATTCGATGTGCCGGTGACACAAGCCCTGGTCGCCGCAGCGAGACGTGAGGGCACGACGGTTTACGGCGCCCTCGGTGCGGCGCTGGCGATCGCGGCGGCGCACGACACCCGCGCCGACGCGTTCCAGCCGGTGCGGATGCTTTTCGGCTGCGCGGTGAACATGCGTGACCGGCTTGAGCCGCCGATCGGCGAAACATGCGGTTACGCGGCATCGGGAGTGGGGGCGTTTCCGGTGGTGGCGGCCGACACGACGTTCTGGGAACTGGCCCGCTGGTTCAAGGACGATCTCGAACAGAGGCTGGCCCGCAACGAGCATTTCGTCCTGTTGCCGCAACGGTTTCACGCCTACGCGCTGCTGGGCCGGCTCTGCGGCGCCGGCTCGAAAGCAGCGGCACGCTTCGGTCGAATGCTGGACACGTTGCACCCAAAGGGTATCCTCCTGTCGAACGTGGGACGTGTTGAGCTGGCGGGCGCATACGGTCCGCTTGTCGTCCGCTCGTGGGGCCTTGCCGCGGCGATGTCGGCGCTCGGCATGCTGGGCTCGATGGCCGCCACGTGTAACGATACGCTCGTCTGGCACATCGGCGCGATGGAGCCGCTGATCCGTCTCGGGCGGTTACGTGCGATCGCTGACCGGGCCGTGACGCTATTGACTGACGCCGCCGGCACGACGAGCGGAGCAGGTCGATGAAGCAAGACGATTCCAAAGTGATTCTCATTACCGGTTGCAGCTCGGGCATCGGCCGTGCGGCCGCCGAGCACCTGGCCGGCAGGGGGCACATCGTGTATGCGACGGCCCGGCGGCCTGAGTCGGTCGACGAACTTGAGACCTGGGCCCGCATTGCCGGCGACCAGGCGCGGGTGGCGCGGCTCGATGTGCAGGATTCCGAGACCATCCAGGTGGTCGTGGACCGCATCCGCAGTGAAGCGGGGCGACTCGACGTCGTGATCAACAACGCCGGCTACGGTCAGTTCGGCCCGGTCGAGGAGGTCACCGACGAGCAGGTCTGGCGACAGTTCGACGTCAATCTGGTCGGTGTCATGCGGGTCAGTCGAGCGGTCGTGCCACTGATGCGGGCATGTCGGACCGGTCGTATCGTCAATATCAGCAGCCTCTCGGCCCACGTCACGATGCCGTTCATGGGCATGTACTGCGCCAGCAAGCACGCGCTCGATGCCGTCTCGGCGGCGATGCGGATGGAATTAGCCCGGTGGAACATCCGCGTGATCGTCGTCGAGCCCGGGCCGGTGCCCACGCCGTTCCAGGAGAAGGTGCGAAACTCGGGCGCCGACGCGACCAACGCGCAAGTCTCGCCCTATGCGGAAGTTCGGGCGAGGGTCGAGGAATCTCGCCGGAAACTCAACAGCCTCGGGGCCGCGCCGATGTCGCGTGTGGTGCGAGCGATTGAGCACGCCGCCACGGCTCGTCGGCCCCGGATCCGGTATTACGATGCCGCTCTGGCACGGTGGGTGCCGCGGCTGTTCAGCCTGCTGCCGGACAGGCTTATCGAATGGGCGATCCGCCGTGAGGTCGGGCTCTGACGTTGAACTCCGGGCGAGCCGACACTTTGCCTTGACGCAATCTGCTACATCGTTATCGTGATGCTGACCAAAGTGTTCCGGTACGCGGGGGCGGGCGCGCGGTTGGCGTGGACTGCCCAAATGTCACGACCACGTTCGGCTATCGTCGGGGGCGGTAAGTGAGAAGCGGTGCGGTCTCGGTGTTGGCTGGTCGGTCGGGTACGTTCCGCGACACGATCGGTTGCACCGGGCGGAACTCGGACGAACGGGCCGGTTGACCTGTCTCAAGAAACAGGTGTTCTTCATGGATGCACACGGACACGCCGCGGCTAAGGCATCGGATAGCTTGCACGAGCGTCGGATGGTTTGCCCGGCCGAACATGAACCGATTGCGATCATAGGTATCGGTTGTCGCTTGCCCGGTGGGGTGAATGACGCTGGGTCGTTCTGGCGGCTGCTGCGGGATGGCCGTGATGCCATCACGAAAATTCCGTCGGATCGGTGGAGCATTGATGCCTTCTACGATCCGGCCACCGGCGTGCCGGGCAAGAGCATCAGTTGTTATGGCGGCTTCATTCACAATGTCGGCGACTTTGACGCGGACTTCTTCGGGATCTCGCCGCGTGAGGCCGCCCGGATGGACCCGCAACAGCGTTTGTTGCTCGAGGTGGCGTGGGAGGCGATCGAGGATGCCGGGCAGGTGATTGATCCGGCGATCGGCAGCGATACCGGCGTGTTCGTTGGGTTGTCGAATCAGGATTACATGCTGATCCAGAACGCGTTTTGCGAACCGACCGACGTCGATGCGCACAGCAATACGGGCGTCGCCGTCAGTATCGCCGCGAACCGCATTTCGTATTGCCTGAATCTCCGCGGGCCGAGCATGGTCGTGGATACGGCTTGTTCGGCTTCGCTGGTCGCGGTGCATTTGGCGTGTCGGAGTCTTCGGCATGGCGAATGCCGGCTCGCGCTGGCCGGCGGCGTGAATCTGCTGCTCAAGCCGGAAGGGTTCGTGGGCTTCAGCAAGCTGTCGATGCTGTCGCCCGACGGCAAGTCGAAGGTTTTTGACGCGCGGGCGAACGGCATGACGCGCAGTGAAGGCGCGGCGATGATCGCGCTGAAGCCACTGGCCGCTGCCGTGGCGGCGGGCGATCCGGTCTACGCCGTGATCCTTGCGAGCGCGACCAATCAGGACGGCCGCACTACGGGACTGACCATGCCGAATGGCAAGGCGCAGGAAGCGTTGATGGCTGAAGCGTGCGCGAAGGCCGGCATCGACCCCGCGCGGCTCCAGTACGTCGAGGCGCATGGCACGGGCACGACCGTGGGCGATCCGATCGAGGCGAACGCGCTCGGCGCGGTGCTTTCCGTAGGCCGGCCGGCGGGCGAGACGTGTGTGATCGGCTCGGTTAAGAGCAACCTTGGCCATTTGGAGCCGGCATCGGGAATCGCCGGGCTGCTCAAGACCACATTGGCCCTTAAGCATCGTGAGATTCCGCCGAACCTCCACTTTGAAACGCCGAATCCGGATATTCCGTTCCAGAAATTCAAGTTGCGTGTGGCGAAGCGGCTCGAGCCCTGGCCTGCCCACGCTGGTCCGGCACTGGCTGGCGTGAACTCCTTCGGTTTCGGTGGCAGCAATGCCCACATTGTTTTGCAGGAGGCGCCCGAACCCGCCGCCCCACGGGTCGCGTCGGAATCGGTGGCGAGGCGTCCCTGGTTGTTGCCGCTCTCGGCGCGCAGTCAGGATGCGCTCGAAGACATCGCGCGTGCCTATCATGAAGCGCTGAGCGACGGTGGATCGCTGGCGGACGCGGCGTTGCGAGATGTCTGTCACACGGCAGCGCAGCGTCGCCTGCATCACGATTATCGACTTGCGGTCGTGGCGGAGGATCGCCGTGCGCTGATCTCGCATCTCGGTGCGTTCCTGATGGGCGAGCGTCGCCCGACCGTGGCTTCGAATCGGGTTACGTCGGGCAAGCGGCCGAAGGTTGCGTTCGTCTGTTCCGGCCAGGGCCCGCAATGGTGGGCGATGGGCCGGGAGCTGTACGCGGCCGAGCCGGTCTTTGCCGACATGATCAATCGTTGCGACGCGATTTTGCGGCAACATGCCAAATGGTCGTTGCGTGCCGAATTGTTGGCTGACGAGTCCGATTCGAAGATGGACGTGACGTCGATCGCGCAGCCGGCGATCTTCGCGATTCAGGTGGCGCTGGCGGCGTTGTGGCGGTCCTGGGGCGTCGAGCCCGACCTCGTCATTGGCCACAGCGTTGGCGAGGTGGCTGCGGCCTATATTGCCGGCGCACTGAGCCTGGAGGATGCGGTCCGTGTCATCCTGCACCGCGGGCGTTGCATGGATCTGGCTTCGGCCGAAGGGGCGATGCTGGCGGTTGGCCTGTCGCCTGAGCAGGCTCGGGCGGCCATCGCCGGGCATGCGGACCGGGTGTCGGTTGCGGCGTGCAACAGCCCGACGGCCTGCACGCTCTCGGGCGATCGGGAACCCCTCGAAGCGATTCGGGCCGAACTGGACGCGAAGGACGTATTCTGCCGCTTCCTGCGCGTGAACTATGCGTTCCACAGCGCGCACATGGAGCCGATTCAGGAGGAGCTGATTCGCTCGTTGGACGGCATCACGGCGAAGCCGGCGGCGATTCCGCTCGTCTCGACGGTGACGGGCGATTGGATCGACGGCGAGACATTGACGCCGGCGTACTGGTGGAAGAACGTGCGTCAGTCGGTGCGGTTTGCCGAAGGTGTGGACAGGTTGATCGAACGTGAATGCGACACCTTCGTCGAGTTGAGCCCGCATCCGGTATTGGGCAGCGCGGTGACCGAGTGCCTGATGCAGCATGGCGCGAAGGCGACTGTCGTCGCATCGCTTCGGCGAAAGGAGCCGGAGCAGGCCACGATGCTGGGTTCGCTCGCGGCCCTGTATACGGTCGGCTACCCGGTCGATTGGAACGCGATGCACCCGGACGGTGGCGCATGCGTTCGGTTGCCGGCGTATCCGTGGCAGCGACAGCGATTGTGGCACGAGACCAAGGGCTCGGAAACGTTCCGGCTGGCGCCGAATCAGCATCCGCTGCTCGGTCGTCGGTTGAACTCATCGCATCCGACCTGGGAGACGCGCGTCGATACGCGCCTGTACCCGTATCTGCGCGATCACTGTGTGCAGGGGCACGCGCTGTTACCGGGTACGGGCTATTTCGAGATGGCTCTTGCGGCGGCGGCGCGCGTGTTGGGCGACGGGCCGTGCGCGGTTGAGGAGTTCGAGCTGCCCAAGGCCTGTTTCGTCTCGGATGATACGCTGACCGTGCTGCATACCGTGCTGAATCCGAACGACAACGTCGTGCAGATCGCCAGCGAGACCGATGCTGCCGAGGACACATGGACGGTGCACGCGCAGGGGCGTGTTCGTCGGCTGGAAGAAGGCGCGATGGGCGAGCGAGTGGATCTCGACGCGATTCGCCGGCGCTGCACGACGGAGGTCGGCCGGGACGAGTGCTACCGGAAGATTCACGAGGTCGGGCTCGACTACGGTCCGACGTTCCAGGGGATCGGGCGGCTCTGGACAGGCGACGAAGAGGCTCTTGCGCAGATGCGGGCGCCCGATGAATTGGGTTTCGCGACGGCCGGGTATCTGTTCCACCCGGCCGTGCTCGATGCGTGCTTCCAGGTTATCACCGGGGCGATTCCGACCGAGGGCAGCCACGCCCGCCACGTCTATCTGGCCGTGCAGTTTGAGCAGGTGCGGGTCTACGGCCGGCCGTGCGCCGGGCTTTGGACGCATGCGCGGATCGTCGAGAAGGGCAACCGCGAACTCGTTTCCGAGGTCCGTGTCTGTGACGGCGACGGCAACGTCGTGCTGGAGGTCCACGGGCTGCGGGCCCAGGCGGTGGACGATGCCAAGGCTGCAGAGTCGGACCAGACGCAGGACCTGCTCTACGAGTACCAGTGGCAGCTCAAGCCGATCGAAGGGCGCCGCTGTGTGCGCGGTGCGGCCGAGTCGTTGCCGTCGCCGAAGGCGATGCTCGAACAGGTGCGCCCGCGCTCGACGGCGCTCGTCGAGCACCTCGGGCTTACCGAACAGTTTGGCCGCTTCGAGGAGCAGATCGACGCGACATCGCCGGTTTACATCGTGACTGCGTTGCGCGCGATGGGCTGGGATCCGAAGCCCGGCGACCGGATGACAACGGAAGCGCTGGCGGATCAGCTCGGCGTGGCGGATCGCCATCGTCGCCTGCTGCACTGGTATCTCGGGATGCTCGAAGAGGAGGGCATACTTCGGAGCACCGGTACGGCCTGGCAGGTCCTCAAGACGCCCGAGGCGGGCAATCTGGCGGCTACGTGGCGCACGCTGCTGGCGGAGAATCCGGCGTTTTATGCTGAGCTTGCGATGCTCGAACGGTGCGGGCGCCATCTGCCGGAGATGCTTCGCGGCGAGGTCGATCCGCTCCAACTCATCTTCCCGGAGGGCTCGCTGGCGGCCGCGGAACATCTGTACCAGGATGCGCCGATGCTGCGGTTCGCCAACACGGTCGCGCAGCACGTGGTCCACGAGGCGCTTCAGCACCTGCCGCGCGGCCGGACGATCCGCGTGTTGGAAATCGGCGCGGGCACCGGTGGTCTGAGCACGTTCGTGCTGCCCGAACTTCCGGCGGATCGGACGGAATACGTCTTCACCGACCTGTCGAAGCACTTCTTCAACAAGGCCGAGCAGAAGTTCCGCGATTTCCCGTTCATCGAGTATCACATCTTCGATGTCGAGCAGGATCCGGCGGCGCAGGGCTTCGAGCCGCACACGTTTGACCTGATCTTCGCGTCGGAGGTGCTGCACGCGACGCAGGACTTGCGCCAGACCCTTCGCAACGTCAAGAAACTGCTGGCGTCCGACGGACTGTTGGTCACGCTCGAAGCCGTCAAGCGATCACGCTGGATTGATCTCGTGTTTGGGCTGACCGACGGTTGGTGGCGCTTCACCGATACGGATCTGCGGCCGAATTACCCGCTACTGCCGTTGTCGCGATGGTGTGAGGTACTGATTGAGGAAGGCTTCCGCGAGCCCTGCGACATGTCCGGCCAGGATGAGGACCGCGTCGAGAATGCTGTCATTGTGGCCCGCGGTCCGCGATTGACCGAGACCGTGGCAGCATCGCTTGCCGAGGACCAATCGACGTTGGACGGCGAGTGGTTGCTTTTCGCCGATCGCGGTGGGACGGCCCGGCGGCTCGCCGACCGGATCGAAGAGCACGGCGGGCGGTGCACGCTGGTCTTTGCCGGTGCCGCACCGTCGAACAACGGGAAGGCCCTGGCGATCGAACCGGATCGGCCGGAGGCGATGGACAAGCTGCTGCTCGGCGACGGCCGTCGCTATCGCGGGATCGTGCATCTCTGGAACCTCGATGCGCCGTCGGCCGCCGAGGCGACGACACCGGCGATTGAGGCGGCACTGACGAGCGGCTGCCTGAGCACGGTCTAT
>JAFGKA010000138.1 GCA_016928855.1 Phycisphaerae bacterium | reverse complement strand
TCGCGCAGCCGGGCCAGAGACGAGCACAGGAGCAGCGTGCCGGTCGCTACCACCGCCATGACAACCAGCAGTTCGATCGCCGTGAAGGCCCAGCGACGATCTGCGCGCCCATGCGCCCGCTCTGCGCATCGCATCACTCGTGATACTCTCATTTTCGATTCCTCGCTGTCGTCAGACGTGTCTTGTTCGTAGGCCCCGCTGCACGGGACACACAGAATCGAAGGGGGCAAGACAGAAGCCGCCGTCTCCGCTGCGCAGAGCCTGTCCCACTGTCCAATATCATACACCCGAGAACGACGGAAGGCAAGATTTGGCTCGACACCCTGGCCTCCGGGCCTCCGGGTGCCAGCGGTACCCTGACCCCACGTCCCTCGTGCCAGCGTGGAACCGCTCCTCCCCGACGCATGGCCCTCGCCCGCCGACACCACCACCGGCTCGCCGCGGGCCGGGCCCGCCTATTCCCCGGCGGCCGCGGGCCAGACTTTGAGCGCCAGCTTGCCGTCGTCAGCGGGCTCGACGGGGCCTGGGGACGGATTGGCGGCGTTTCGCGGCTTGCCGAAGTAGTCGGTGTCGATGCGGTACGGCGAGCCGTCGGGCCGCTCATAGGGCAGGGCCGGGATGTTTGCCTTTCCAAGCAACTCGGTCGTCACGAGCGAACGCGACTGTGTCTCGGACCATTTCCTGTCGAGCGTGAGATGGAGGTAGACGCCGCCCTTCTCTTCGACCAGCCTCAAATCAGGATCGAACTCCGGCAGCACCAGCGGCGAGGGCTCCTCTTTACACGGAGCCGCGCCCTTGAGAAACACGTTGCCGGCCATCGGACAGGGCTGCGCCGCCCCATCATACGAAGCCAGGCCGGCGGGACCGACGAAGACGTTGTTGTAGAACCGACTGTCGCCGCCCGGGATGTTCCGCAGACCCGCGACCTCCGTCGAATGGGCCTTGTGGAACGGCGTCTCGCGCCCGAGTTCAGGATGAAGTCCAAGGCGACCCGCGAACAGGTTGTGCACGTAGGCGCCGCCTTGCGACATGTCGAACAGGGATGTCCGCGAGAGAAAGAGATTATGCTCCACAAGGAACGGGCCGTGGTTGACCTCCACCATCAGGTCTTCCCAGGGCATGTTGTCGTAAAACAGGTTTCTGGCAACGCGCGTCCCCTGCGTCATCCAGTCCAACCAGATCCCGCGGCAGGTACGATAGATATGGTTCCCGCTGATCTCCGTATCGATGGCCGCATGGAACTTGATGCCAGCCATCTCCGCGCCGGAAAAGAGCCGCCGGATGTGAATGTCGTGGATCTCATTGCCCGTGACGGTGCAGAACGCCGCGCCCAGGCTGCCGACGATGCCCGCCTGCTCGCAATGCGCGATGTGGTTGTTCCGGACGACGTGGTGGCCGATGTTGTCTTTGGACCAGCCGTTCGCCAGGCCACGTTCGATTGTCTTGACATACCCCTCGGCCGTGTTCTGTGATGTGTTGTCATACTCGTCGCCGTGTTTGCCGAGCGTGATGCCGACGCAGGTCGAGTAGCGAATGTCGTTGTCTTCGATGAGCCATCCCTTGCTCCAGTGCGTGCCGATCAGGCCGATCTGCTCAGCGGTCGGCGGCGCCCACGGCGTGGCCGCGTGCATCAGCGTAAAGCCTCGCACCGTGATGTAGTTGACGCCCGGCTTGTCGGGATAGAAGACGCTCTGACGAACGTTGATCTCCACCTCGGCCTCGTTCGGATCGGTGTCCTTGAACTGCGCCCGGATCGTTGTTTTCGATTCATCCACATGCGCAAACCATAAGCCGGTCTCCCATGGCGCCGATTCGAGGCGCTTGAACACCAGGCAGACCGTCTTGCGCCCGCTCGTCGGCTTGATCGTCGCGACAACCGACGTCCACGACTGCCACCCGCCCGTGTTCGAAACCTGCGCGGTGCCCAGTAGCTCACCGTCCGGTGCGTCGAGGCGGACCTCGATCCGCCCGCCGCTGGTTGGAGACGCCACGCGAAGCGCCAGGCGCTCCATGCCATCGCCGAAGTCGACGCCGTCGTAGCGTGCCCAATCGCCGTGCTCAATCCACCCGATGCATTCGCCGCCTTCGGCGCAAGGCGCCGTCTGAACGCCGTGTTGAGCCGCGAAACCGGCCGCTGAGACCCGTTTGCCGCCCTCCGCGGTCTCACCGGGCTGAACCCACGCCACGTTCAACAGATAGTCACCATCCGTCCCAAGCCGTACGGTTCCTACCGGCTGCATCACCTGATCCAGTTCTGCTGCTTCGGTCAGCCAGTGGCCGTTGAGATACACCGCACCGGTGTGATGTTTGCGTCCCCTGGGGCTGAACCAATCGCCGTGAATCAGGTCGCTGAACGGGTTGAAATCGCCGAAGAAACTGTTGGGAATGGTCACTTCCCAGGTGTCGTTCTGTACCTTCCGCCAGCCCTTAACGACCTCGGACCCCTTGATGACGACCTTGGCGCCGGGCGCGGCCTGGTACACGATGCGCTTCTCGTCGGACTCGCCGCCGCGAGGCGGACGAATCCGTTCACGATACGTCCCTTCATGCACGGTGATAACGTCGCCCGGTTGCGCCATGCGGGCCGCCGCCGAAAGGGTCGCCAGCGGGCTGGATGCCGAGCCCGTGTTCTGGTCGTTCCCCTGTGGTAAAACGTGGTATTCCGTCGCGAAGAGTGCTTGTACGAACAGTGACACAATGGCAATCGAGAGTGCATACCGCATTGGAATCCCTCATAGGACACCGCGCATCGGCACGGTGTAATTGACCTTTCGCGCAAGCCGTTCGGCCTGCGCCCCCATGCATCACATGACGGGGCCGCAACGACCAATCAGTCTGAAGCCGCCGTCCAACGATGTCAACGTGTATGGGACAAGATCGGTCGTCTGAACCCACTCGTTGTCGTTTCAACGAACAGAAAGAAGGAAACATACACGCTGATGCCTCTCCGGCACGACTTCCGGACTCTCGACATCCAGAGGTAGCACCACCGAGGGGTCGTTGTGCTTGGCGAGCCAGCACGGCGCGCATATAATCACGATGAGATGCTGCGGCTCGTGATAGCCATTCTGTTTCTCGTCCAAACGGCTCTGCCGCTGTCGGCGTGTCTTTGCGCGTCCCAGCGGGCATCGGACGACCTCTGTTGCGCCGAACCGCAGCCTCCCGCTTCATGCCGCGGCTGTTGTATGGGCAGCCACAGGCCCGATGACCTGCTTCGCAGCGTCATGGAAGATGACGAGTCACGCTGTCGTTGTGCCATTCATGCCGCTCCGCGAAAGCTTGTGGCGGTATTACCCGATACGAAGGGCCCGTTCGCACGCGAGCTGACAACGCTTCCGCCAGCCAGCTTGGATGCGCTTGTGCAGCAACCGGAACCTCGTCAGCCACAGATTCCGATTGTCAAAGATCGTTCTCCCACTCACGGGCAACGTCAGGCCACACTCTCGGTCTGGCTCTGTTGATCCACACGTTCCATCAACACCTGTCCTGATACCCTGTGGCAACCCTCGTACGCATCGGCGGTCCTGCGGGGTACGGGGTTGGGTTTACGGGGTCCGGTCCATGGCGGCCGGGTCTGGTGAGCATGCCGCTCGCTGGATGTGCAGGTGCGAGCGGACGAGTACGTGAACGTGTGTGGAACAGATAAATGGATCTGAGGGGTAACGTGGTGGCGGATGCGGATAGGCCGGTGCGAGGACTTGACGCCGGATCCCGCCGCGCTTCCGCGCTTGCCCGGAAAGAGAGGATGACAATGTCACGTCGTATCGTTTTTGGTTTGGCGTTTGCCGCTTGTGCGGCTTTGGTGCTGTCGTTCATCCCGGTCGGTCAGGCCGCCAGAAGCACGGCCGATGCACTTCCGCAGAGTGAAGGGCAGCCGCTGGCCGGCGCCGCCTGCGGCGCGTGTTGCACGTGTGGTTCCGAATGTAAGTGCGGGCCTGAGTGCGATTGCTGCAAGTGCGGCCCGGACTGCAAGTGCGCCAACTGCGAGTTCGCGGAACTCTGCGATAAGGACAAGAGTGGCTGCGACAAGGACAAGGATGGTTGCGGCAAGGACAAGGGCGGCAAGGGCGGCTGCGGTAAGGGCTGACCGCTCGGCGGTTCCGGCCGACAAGCCTGGCTTGTGGGACGCTCTGTGACCCTGTGTGCGCGGCCGGCGTGGTGTCGGCCGTGGTCAGGCCGGTGATGGTTGACCGGCCGATCCAGGAATCAACCCGGCCGGGCCCGTCTCAGGACGGACCCGGCCGTCTCATTTCTGTCGAGCAGCGTCTTCGCCCCAGTTGCATAGGAAGTCACCACCACGAGCACGACGGACGGAGTCTGTGATGATCCATGTAGTGTTTCAGGGCTTGCGAAAGAGGTACATAGCCCAACCCAGGCAGTTACGGCCCCAGCGGAGATAGGCGTCGCGACTCCTGTGGGTGCTGCGGAGAAGAGCCTCCACGTCGGGATCGTCTGGATGGTCGGCTGCATATCGCTCCGCAGCCCGCCATTGGAGCCCCTCGTAACGGTCCCAATCGTCCGGGTTGGCCACGCGAGTATAGAGGAGAGCGAGGCCCACGTCCTCACCAATGGTCACGTTCCCGGCGTGGGAACCGAACAGGTTGGGATCATCGCCCGTAAGCTCCAGGTATTCCGGGTCCGGGTCGGTCATC
>JAFGKA010000137.1 GCA_016928855.1 Phycisphaerae bacterium | reverse complement strand
GGGTCAGTTTCGTTCCGTGGCGGCCGGGTACGGCGGTCGTCGGAACACTGGCGGGCAAGCCGCCAGTGGCACCCACCGGATCAACGATACTCTCCAACCGAAAACGGTACTAGCCAGGGTGGCATGGGCAGGCTTGCAGCTGGGTGGCATGGGCAGGCCCGGAGGCCTTCAGGCCGGAGGGTTTGCCCGTGTTCCGCGTGCCACTGCTCTCAAACCGTACTCTTCTTCCGTGGCCGCTCCGCGCCGGGGCGGCATGCGGGCGTGCGGGAAAGCATGTGTCGTTTGGTGGGAGCATCTGTTTCCAAACTCTGTCATCGGGACTCCACCGCTGCCGCGCAGGGATGGGCCACCCGGCCGAAGAGTCTGCCCGTGAGGCCTACGCTCGGGATCGCTACCGCATGGCTGATCTTCACAACGATGGCCCTCGTGCCCCTGGCTGCTGCCAAAGCCGATCCAGCCGCTGAGGTGACGGAGGGCGTCGGCCTGACGGTCTACAACCAGGACTTCGCGATTATTCGCGAACGGCGCATGCTGACGCTCGATGCCGGCCGCTCCGACGTGCGGTTCAAGGACGTCGCTGCGACGATCGTGCCCGAATCGGTGCAGTTCCGTTGCCTCAGGCCGGCCGACGGCGCGACGGTCATCGAGCAGAACTACGAATTCGACCTGGTCAGCGCCGGCAGGCTGCTCGACAAGTACATCGACAAGCCGATCGGCGTCATCAGCCGCACGGGCGATTTGTTTGAGGGCCGCCTCCTGAGCTTCGATGACGGCCAGCTCGTGCTGGCAGGTGAAAAGGGAATCGAGCTGATTCCGCGTGGCAATAACGTCAAGGACATTCGTTTCTCGTCGTTGCCCGGCGGGCTCCTCACGAAGCCGACGCTGGTTTGGCTCGTCGAGGCCAAGGCGGCCGGCGAGCATCTTACTGAGGTTGCCTATCGGGCCAACCAGGTCAACTGGCGCGTGGACTATCGCGCCGTGGCCGATGCGGCCGGCAACGTGCTCGACCTGAGCGGCTGGGTCACGATCGACAATCGCTCGGGTGCGACCTATCGCGACGCCCGGCTCAAGCTGATGGCCGGTGATGTCCACATCGTCGAGCCGGAGGCTGCCCGTGGCCGCGTGATCGGCAGTAATCTCGAGGCACGCTCCGCGCCGGCCAAGATGGCCTTCCAGGAGAAGGCCTTCGCCGAGTATCACCTCTACGAGCTGCCGCGGCCGACGACGATCCGCGACCGCCAGATCAAGCAGATCGAGCTGCTCGACGTCGCCGCCATTCCCGTCAGGCGGATCTACGAATACCGCGGCGAGGGCGACAACGTCCGCGTCGTGCTCGAATTCAAGAACGCCAAGGAAACGCATGAAGCCCTCGGCATCCCGCTGCCGAAGGGCCCGATCCGCGTCTATCAGCGCGACGCCGACGGCCAGGCCGAGTTCATCGGCCAGGATGAGATTGACCACACGCCGAAGAACGAGCTGGTCAAGGTGTGGATCGGCAATGCGTTCGACATCAAGGCCGAGCGGGTCCAGACGGACAACCAACGGCCGAGCGCGCGTGTGAACGTGCAGGCGTGGCAGATCCGCCTGCGCAACCACAAGGCCGAACCCGTGCATGTGCAGATTATCGAGACTCTGGAGCGGGCGAACTGGAAGATTCTCGAAGCGGACAGGGAGTATGCACAGAAAGACTATCGCACAATTACGTTCGATGTGGATATTCCGGCCGACGGCGAGTCGTGGGTGAAATACACGGTCCGGTACTGGTGGTAAGCCTGGGACGAACAGACTTCGTCCGCAACGCAGCGGGCAGTGAGGATAAGACGATGAAACGCAATCTGTTGACAACAATCGGGATTCTGGCGATCGCTGGCTCGGCCTGGGCCCAGGCTGATCGGGAGAAGGTGACCGGCGTTCGGCTGACGATCTACAACGACAACTTCGCGCTGGTCAAGGATCGGCGAACGCTCGAAGAGCCTCTCCGCAAGGGCATCAACGAGATCCGCTTCCGCGACGTGGCCGGCACGATCGACGCGACGAGCGTACATTTTCGCTCGCTGACCGACCCGGAGGCCGCGGTCGTCGAGCAGAACTACGAGTTCGACCTCGTCAACGCCGACAAGCTGTTGGCCAAGTACATCGACAAGCCGATCACCGCCTTCACGACCGACGGCCATATGTACGAGGGCATCCTGATGAGCTTTGACGGCCGCCAGCTTGTCCTGGCCGAGGATTGCGAGAAGGGCCCCATCTACATGGTCGAGCGGGGCGAGAACATCCAGCGCATCCGGTTCGGCACACTGCCCGAGGGCCTGCTGACGCGACCGACGCTCGTCTGGGAGCTGGCGGCGGCCAAGGAGGGTACGCACACCGTCGAGGTCAGCTACGTCGCGCACAACATCCGCTGGCGCGCGGACTACAACCTCGTCCTGAATCCGGATGACACCGCGCTCGACGTGTCCGGCTGGGTGACGGTGCAGAACAATACCGGTACGGCCTACCAGGATGCGGCCGTCAAGCTCCTGGCTGGCGATCCGCGCTTCGACGTGCGCCAGCAGCAGTTCAGTTTCGGCCAGGAATACTACAAGACGATGTTGACGAAGCTCGCGCCGACCGAGCAGAAGGGCGAGGATGTCAGCCGTGTATTGGGCGAATATCGAATGTACGACCTGCCCGAGCCGACCACGGTGAATAACAACCAGGTCAAACAGATCGAGCTGATCAAGGCCTCGGCCGTGCCCGTGACGAAGACCTACCTCTATGACGGCGCGAAACTCCACTGGCAGTGGTTCGGCCAGGTCTGGGATGCGGACTTCGGCAAGGAGGAGAACAAGAAGGTCAACGTGCTCATCGAGGTCGAGAACCGCGCGGATCGCAACCTCGGTATCGCTCTGCCGCAGGGCAAGTGCCGGGTCTACAAGAAGGATACCGACGGTTCGCTCGAGTTCATCGGCGAGGACATGATTGACCATACCGCTCGCGATGAGCGGGTCGTGCTCTACATTGGTGATGCATTCGACATCGTCGGCGAGCGCAAGCAGACCGACTTCAAGAAGATCAGCGACCGTGTCTATGAAGAGGCGTTCGAGATCAAGCTTCGCAACCACAAGAAGGAAGCGGTGCTCGTCAAGGTCCTCGAAAAGCTCTATCGCTGGAGCGAATGGAAGGTGCTGACCCAGAGCCACGACTTCGAGAAGCTCAACGCGCGAACGATCATCTTCCCCGTGAAGATCGAGCCGGACGGCGAGGCGGTTGTAACCTACCGCGTCCGGTACAGTTGGTAGAAGCGGAACGGGCCCCGGCACCATCGCGATGGCACCGGGGCCCGTTGCTTGCGCCTTGCTCGTGTGGCGAGGTTCACGCCACGCGGATCTTGGCCTCCTCGGATCGCCGCCGCACATGCCACAGGCCGAGCAGCACGAGGATCAGGGCCGCGACGATGCCCATGATTACTCGCTCGGTGTGGGTCTTGCCGCCGATCATCAGGCCGGCCGAAAGGGCCAACACGACGATGGCCAGCATGACCCGCATCGCGGCCGGCCGGTAGAGAATCGGGCTCGCGATGGCGATCGAACTGTAGGTTCCGCTCGCCACGCCGATGATCAACGCGAACGCGAACGCGTGTACGCCCGGACCGCCAATCGCGTAGAGCACGACGACGACGAGCAGGGTGGTCAACGACGTCAGGATCGATCGCGGCAGCGTCTGGTTGATCGCGGCGTTGATCAGTTGCGGTGAGACCGTCGCCAGCCGGCCGCGGTTTTCGCGGATTCGGTCGAAGACGACGATGGTGTCGTTGACCGAGTAACCGACGATCGTCAGGAATGCCGCTACCAGCGCCAGATCGATCCGCATCTCCGTGATGTTGAGGAGATTACCCAGGAACGTGCCGGCGATCCAGTGCGTGGCGGTGACCAGCCCGAGTGTGATCGCTACGTCATGGATCAACGCGAGGATCGCCCCGAGCCCGAACTCCATCGTCCCGAACCGGAACCACAGGTACGCCACCATGGCGATGAATGCCAGAATCATCGCGATGATCGCCTGGCGGCCGGCCTGCGACGCAACCTGCGGCGCAAACTGCGTCACCTTGTCCAGCGACCGCTCGCTGCCGAGAGCTGCCTCGGCCAACTCGATCTCCGGCCCAGCGAGGTCGCTGGCCCACGCATCGCGATTCTCATCGTACGGCAGATTCTCGTCGGTGACGACGACGGCGACCTTCGAGTAGGTCGGCAAGGCCTTCTCGCCGGGGCCGGGCACCGTTTCGCCCGTGGCCGTCAGCCCGAATACCTCGCTCTCGCGCCAGTCATACTGCTCGTAATCCGGCTGAAGCCGCATCTCACGCAGCCGTTTCTGAATTTCTTCCGTCGGCTGCGGCGGTGTCAAATCAGCGAAAACCATCGCCACGCCACCCTTGTACCGCAGGATATTGAACGGTGCGGGCTCGCCGATCACGTCACCCAGTTCGCGGTGCGCGCCCAGAATCGGGAACGCACCCTCAGTGGCGCCTTCGGGCACGAGGTTTGGATCGTGCACAAGCTCGAAACCGATCGGCCGCTCGACCTTGACCGTGAAACGTTCACCGTGCTGCATCAGCGCGGCCAGGATGGCTTCGCCGACGAGCGTCTTGTTCGTCTCGATCGTTACGATTTCGAACGCCTGGGCGGTCTTGCCCGCCGCGGTCGTCGCCTCGTATTCCTCGATCGACTGCACGCGCGCTGACGTCTTGAAATTCGCGGCGGCATCACGTGCAAGCGCAGCGGCCTTGGTCACCGAGGCTTTGAAAGCGTCGAGCGTGACGTCCACCCTTTGCGGCGCGGTGTTGTCCTCGCCCTCGATGATCGTCGGCATCATCCGTACCGTGATCCCGCCGGGCACCGGCTCGACCCCGCCTTTCTCGATGCGGTCGCCGACGCTGCCCTGCAGAAGCGCCGCCAGTTGCGATGCGGTCAAATTGCCACTCTGTACGACGAAGGTGCCCGGCGTATCACCGGCGAGGACCGTGGCGGCCTCCAACTGGCGAGCGGCCTCGTGGAGCCAGCCGCCGACCTGCCCCGGATCACTTTCGCCCTTGACGATTGCCTCGATCTCTGCGTCCGTCACGGGCTCATTCTTCGGTTCGAGCGTGATCTGAGCGCTCGTGCCGCCGAGGAACTCGATGTCGAGCAGCACCTCGGCCGGTTGCAGGGCAAACAGCAGCACGCCGCCGATCGTCATCACGCCTGAGACCGTCCAGAAGTACTTCTGCTTCGCCATCCAGTCGATCTTCGGCGGCCGGAGCAGATGCAGCATCGGGATGCGGTTCGTGCGATGCGCGCCGGTCGAGATCGCCAGCCATCGCATGCCCCAGATCAGCACCATCAGGATCAGCGCTGTTGCAAAGGCGACGAACAGAAATTCGCCCAACCCGACGGCGTTCGACTTGGCACGCGTTTCCGGGGCATGCAGAAGCCACCCCAGGCCGAAGAGTGCCCCGCCGAGCACGCCGAGGACCAGTGTTCCTCCCCAGCACCGTGCCGACTCGAGTCTGGTCACACGGTGCTGCACCATGACGGTGAAGAACTGTCGCGTGACGAACAGCGCCGTGAACATACTCACACACAGACCCAGCCCGAGCGTGAGCGCGAAGCCCTTGACCTCTTCACTGCCGATGTAGCCGAGAATGACCGCGGCGATGATCGACGTCAGGTTCGCGTCGAAGATCGTCCAGAACGCCTTCTCATAACCGAGCTTGACGGCCATGCGCAGCGAGACCCCACGGGCCTGTTCTTCGCGGATACGCTCGAAGATGAGCACGTTCGCGTCGACGGCCATACCCAGCGTCAGGATCAGGCCGGCGATGCCCTGCAGTGTGAACGTGCCCTGGATCATCGCCATGATGCCCAGTGTGATGACCAGGTTCAGGATCAGCGCGATGTCGGCAATGACGCCGGCATACATGTAATAGACCGCCATGAACGCCACGACGATGATGAGCGCCGTGATGCACGCTTGCAGGCCGAGCCTCCGGTTGGCCTCGCCGAGGCTCGGGCCGATCGTCTTGATGCTGAGCGGCGTGTCCTTCAGCCGCGCATCCAGCGAGCCGGCCTCCAGTGTGTTGCAGAGGACGAAGACTTCCTCCTGCGTGAACTCGCCACTGATCTGGCCCTGTTCGCGAATGGCTGACCGGATGTTCGGCGCCGACTGCGCTTCGCCATCCAGCAGGATGCACAACGGCCGACCGATGTTTGTGTCCGTGAGGCGCTCGAACCGACTTCCGCCGGCGGCGTCAAGCAGGAAGCTTACCGCCCAGCGGTTCTGCTGATCGCGGTCCGGCCTGGCCGATCTCAGCGACCACGTGCCGTCATGCAGGAGGCCCATGTCCGGCGTCGCGTGAGCGAGCACGTATTGGGCGCCCATGTACTCCTGGATGATCGGGTTACCGGCCGGCTCGAACTCATCTGGTTTGGCAACCCTGAACCACAGGTAATTGTCCTCGGCCCGGCGGCGGGGGCCGCGTTCGGTGAGCTGCGTGGTGTACTTCTCGATCGGCTCCTGCTGTGCCGGATTCTTCGCCAGCAGTTTCTGCGGATTCGCCGGGTCCGGTTCGGCAAGGATCCGGAACTCGAGCACACCCTGGCCCCGCAGCAGGCGCATCAGATCGCTGGCGTCCTCGAGCGGGCCCTTCTGCTCGGCCCATTGGTCATGTGCCGCAATCAGTGCGTCGATCAACGCGACCCGGTTCGGATGCCCGGCCCGGACGGCCGCCAGCTCCTTCTCACGGTCGGGATTGCCCTTGTCCAGCGACAACGTGTCGCCAAGCCGGTCCAGGTGGATGTTGGTTTCGAGGATCCGGTCCACCGCCCCGAGATACGCCTCGCGGACAGCGTCGACATCGAAGTCCACTGGCTCTGCACTGGCCGCGGCGGTGTCGAGCTTCACCTTGAGTTCAATGAACTCCTTGAACAACTCCACCCGCTCCGGGACGCTGCGGACCAACGCCGCAAACGCCTCGTCGCGAGCCGTGCCGGACAGCGCCAGGGCCGCTTCAATCTCATTGCGATCCACCTGCGTGGCCCGCAGAGCGCCCCGCGCGGCTTCATACTTCTCACGCCGTGCCTGCAGCTCTGCCGGCGGCCGAGGCATCTGGATCTCGAGCCGGTTCTGGCCGATCGGGCGCCAGACCAGGTTTCGCTGCCCCTTCGGGTCGACACGGTTCTTGAGCCGCCCCATGACCCGCTCGGCGAGGTCAGTTCGCTCGCCCGTCTTCAGGCCGCTGGTGTCGATCTCGTAGAGGAGACTCGTGCCACCGACAAGATCGATACCGCCCTTGAGCCGTTCACCCGGCGGCCATATCTCCCAGGCCGCCAACGTGACGATCAATACGATCAGTCCAATCCGTACATAAAGGTTTTTATCGCTCATGGTCCTCTCAGGGCCTCTCGGCCCCGCCCAAGAAGGAATACTCTTCATCGCCAGCCGGATCCCCCCGAAAGGGACCGGCCATCACGAAAATGTCTGGTTTCAGCGTGTGACAAGCAGGCTACGCGTCAATCGCTCAGGCGATCGGTGGGGCATGTGGTCGTGCTGTGGTAAGGAAGTTCCATCGCGGTGGCGCGATAGTCACCTGGGGTGCTATAGGCCCACAGTCCACAAAGTGAGCCCAGGGGGGGGCGCCGTGGATTCGAATCGAGGCTGCCGGGGGACAGGGGGCCGGTTTGCCGTGGCCATCCTCCGCGGCCACCGTGCTGACGCGGAACCAGACGTTTCCCAGATCGACCGACACGACCGCCATGGGCAGGGCCGGTGATTCTTGCGGCTTCGGCGCATCGGCTGGTGCGTGCGACTCGACTTGTTCGTCGGCTGCAGTGGGCTCAAACAGCGGGGCTGTCGGCCGGGCGCTTGGCGGCACGCTTGTCGCCAGCAGCGTCAGAACCGCCACGCCGGCGACCTGGCTCCAGGATGCGATCGATGATCCCATGGCAGACCGCATTATACGTTCCGTGTGAAAGCTCACCAAGGCCCACCGTCGGGCCCGTTTGTGACCGTCGCAAAGCCTTATAGATTCTCCAGACGCTGCCGCCGATCATGCTCCTTCAGGGCTGCAATCAAGCCATCCAGTTCACCCTGCATCACCCGGTCCAGCGAGTACAGGTCGAGGTTGATGCGATGGTCCGTGCATCGATTCTGCGGAAAATTGTACGTCCGAATGCGCTGGCTCCGGTCGCCGGAGCCGATCATCGTTCGGCGCGCCGCGTCCCGCTCGTTCCGGTGCATTTGCATATGATGGTCATACAGTCGCGACAGCATAATCCGGCGCGCCTTCGCCCGGTTCTTGTGCTGGCTCTTCTCATCGCGCATCGAAACGGTGATTCCGGTCTCCGGGTGCTCCAGGCGGATCGCTGACGAGACTTTGTTGACGTTCTGCCCGCCGGGGCCGCCGGCACGGGAGACATGTTCGATCACGTCGTGCTCCCAGTCGATCTGGATATCGATCTCCTCGGGCTCCGGAAGAATCGCGACGGTCGCGGCCGACGTATGCACGCGCCCCTGGGCCTCCGTCTTGGGAACCCGTTGCACACGATGCCCGCCACCTTCGTAGCCAAGCTGCTGATAGACGCCGTCGCCCTTGATATTGACGAGCGCCTCTTTGAAGCCGCCCAAGGCTGTCGTGGATGTATCCATCGTCTCGAAACGGAAGCCCACACGCTCGGCATAGCGCTGGTACATCTCATACAGGTCGCGTGCGAACAGGGCGGCTTCCTCGCCGCCGGTGCCGGCACGAATCTCGAGAATCACTGAGGAAATCGCGGCATCGTCGCCCGTCATGACGAGATCCAGGACGTGCTCGAACAGCTCGCCGCGCTTCTCTTGCAGGTCGGCGATTTCGGCCTGGGCCAGTTCGCGCAACTCGACGTCGGTATCGGGTGTGGCGAGCAACTCACGGCTCTCGGCGACCTGCTCGTCAATCCGGCGGTACTGCAGGTACGGCTCAACGACGTGGCGCAACTGGCCATGCTCCTTGGCCAGCGCGGTAATCTGAGCGGCGTCGCCCGCGACCTCGGGACGGTTCATCTCGTTGCCGAGCTGCTCGAAGCGTTCGCGCAGCGCGTCCAGCTTCGCGAATACGGCCTTCTGCGCTTTTTCCGCAAGCATCTCGGGTGTCATAAATTATGCCCTGCTCGTCGCCGCGTTTCAGTGCCCGCGCCGCGCGGGTTGGCCGGCCACAAAAAGAGCCACGCCGCCGGGTCCACGTGCGAGACGTGAAGACCGGGCGGCGTGGCGCAATGGTCAGAACAGCTAGGCCTTTGCAGTGCCAGCGGTCGTGCCCTTGCCGGGCTTCTTGAAGTACTGGCCGCCGAACTTGCGCTGGAACTTCTCCACGCGTCCGGCCGTGTCCAGGAACTTCTGTTGCCCGGTGAAGAACGGATGACACGCCGAACAGATTTCGACCTGGATCTCCGCCTTCGTGCTGCGCGTCTTGATCTTGTTCCCGCAGCCGCAGGTTACCGTGCACTCGACGTACTTGGGATGAATCTTTTCCTTCACGATATCACCGTCCATTCTGATCGACCAGATAGAGCCCCACAATATAGCTGAAAGTCGCTTTGGCGCCAACACTCGTTCCGCTCGGGTGCCCCTGGCGGTTGCCCGCCAGCGGACGTCGGTCAACCAGATCGTCGGGATGGCCCGGCCAGGTTCGGAGGCCCCCAGGCCGGACGGTTTTCCCGTGCACGGGGCCAGATCCGCCGTAAATGACTGCGGCGAAAGTGGTTACAGCGATGGCCGGCCGCGCCGGCATCGCGCTCAAGGCGCCGAGCAGCCACGTCGCGGCTTTTCGGACGCTGTGGCTTCTCTCGCCATCCCCGATAGAATATCTGCGAATGGGCTTGGCGGGACCGGCCCAGATGCAAGAGGAACTCCACGGCGACACGAATGACCAACCCAAACGTCTCCACATGGCTTGCCGAATTGGCCGGACCGTTCGAGCCGGGGACGGTCGTGCTTGCCGGGGCAGGGCCCGGTGACCCCGGCCTTATTTCCCTCAAGGCCGCCGCCCGGCTCTCGCAATGTGACACGGTCCTCTATGACCAGCTCGCGAATCCGGAACTCCTTTCCCTCGCGCCGGATGATGCCGAGCGGGTGTATGTCGGCAAGGCGGCCGGTCTGCACTCAGTGCCCCAGGATCAACTGAATCAGAGGCTTGTGGATCTGGCCCATGCCGGCCGTCGGATCGTGCGGCTCAAAGGGGGCGACCCGTTCGTCTTCGGCCGTGGCGGCGAGGAGGCCGAGGCGCTCGCGGCGGCAGGCGTGCGGTTCGAGATCATCCCCGGTATCACCGCGGCGGTGGCTGCACCCGCGTACGCCGGCATTCCGGTTACACACCGGGACTGGACCTCGACGTTTGCTCTTGTGACCGGCCACGAAGATCCAACGAAGGCCGACTCCAACATCGATTTCGCCGCGTTGGCCCGGATCGGCACGGTCGCCTTCTATATGGGCGTCAGGAATCTTGCGGCCAACTGCGAACAACTCGTCGCCAACGGCCTGGCTCCGGACACGCCCGCCGCGGTGATCCGCTGCGGGACAAGCGGGGATCAGCGGACGCTGGTGGCGACAGTGTCGGATATCGCGGCACGTGCCGCTGCCGAGGGTATCACGCCGCCGGCGATGACGATTATTGGCCGCGTGGTCGGCCTGCGTGACAGGCTCAACTGGTTCGAGGCCCTTCCGCTCTTCGGCCAGACGGTCGTCATAACGCGGACGCGGCATCAAAGCTCGGCGCTGGCCAGTCGGCTGCGGGCGATGGGCGCGTCGGTCCTGGAGGCGCCGACGATCGCCTTGGCGCCGCCGGACAACCCGACCGCGGTCGATGCGGCGCTGAAGCGAATCGCGAGCTACGACTGGCTTGTGCTCACGAGTGTCAACGGTGTCGATGTCCTGGTCGATCGGATGCGGGCATTGGGGCTTGACGCACGAGCACTTGGCTCCCTGAAGCTTGCGGCCATCGGTTCGGCGACGGGGCAGCGGCTCCGCGAGCACTTTCTCGAACCGGACGTGATCCCTGAGCAGTTCGTCGCGGAATCGCTGGCGGCCGAGTTCACCCAGCGTGACATGGACGGCAAGCGGGTGTTGATGCTCCGTGCCGATATCGCACGTCCGGCCCTGCGTGATGCACTGCGCGGGTGCGGGGCGATGTGTGATGATGTGGCGGCCTACGCGACGATTGCGCCGGAGGCATTGCCTGCCGCGGTGCTCGATCGACTCGAAGCGGGCACCGTGGACTGGATCACCTTCACAAGTAGCAGCACGTTCGCGAACTTCGTCACGCTGCTCGGCGCGGAAAGACTTCGAACGTATGTAACACGTACGCGGCCGGTGCGGCTTGCCAGCATCGGGCCGATCACCTCGAAGACGATTCGAGACGCCGGCTTTGAGCCGGCCGTAGAAGCGATCGAACACACCATACCGGGCCTCGTCCAGGCGATGCGGGAGTGCGGTTCCGATGGCTGTGCGTGAGGTGCCGATGAGTTGGCCGGATTGGCTGGCGCACGCGGGCCGACCGCTGGTCATGGGCGTTGTCAATGTGACGCCCGATTCCTTCAGCGACGGTGGCCGGTTCCTTGCGCGCGGCAGCGCCGTCGCCCAGGCGATCCGGCTGGTCACCGACGGGGCGGATCTGCTCGATATCGGCGGTGAATCCACACGCCCCGGCGCGGAGCCGGTTTCGGTCATGCAGCAGTGCGGCCGGATCGTGCCCGTGATTGTCGCACTCCGCGAATCCGGGATCACGGTGCCCGTGTTCGTGGATACACGATCGGCGGAGGTCGCCGCAGCGGCGCTCGACGCCGGCGCCGATGGCGTCAACGATATTTCCGCCTTGCGTGACGATCCGGAGATGGCGCCGCTGGTGTCTGAACGGAAGGCGCCGATCGTCCTGATGCACATGCAAGGCACGCCCGCGACGATGCAGGCGGCGCCGCGCTACACGGATGTCGTCGCCGAGGTGGCGGCGTTCCTCGCCGAGCGGGTGGCTGCCGCGAGCGACCAGGGCGTCGCGCTCGATCGCATCGCGGTCGATCCCGGCATCGGCTTCGGCAAGACGACCGAGCACAACCTCGAATTGCTCGCCAACATGGACAAGCTTGCGGCCGTCGGTACGCCTGTTGTTGTCGGTCCCTCGCGCAAGCGGTTCATCGGCGAGCTGTTAGGTATCGAGCATCCGGCCGACCGCGATACAGGCACGCTCGGCGCCGTGGCTGCGGCGATACTGGGTGGGGCGGCGGCGGTGCGTGTCCACGAAACCGGCGCCGCGCGCCAGATCGTCCAGCTCTGTCATGCGATTCGCCACTTCCGACGCAACCCTTGAGTCCGCGCTGCGCTCGCGGTACAAGGGGGGCTGTCGAACAGCTCGCGCAGCTCCCTGAGAAGGGTGGCATGAGCCGGCCCCAACGAAACGTTGGTGTGCGCAAGCCCGAACGAAAGTGTGGCATGGGCAGGCCCGAGCGGAAGTGTGGCATGGGCAGGCCAGAACGAAAGGGGTGGCATGGGCAGGCCCGGAGGGTTTGCCCGTGCAGGCCGCGCTCCCCCCGCGAATGCAGGACCGACGTCTTCCCCCGAGCGAATCTATGCCGTCGATTGCTCTACTCGCTATTGCGATTCTGACTTCGACAACGGCCGTTGGCGAGGGGCCGACCATCGTGCCCGACCACCCGCGTCTACTGATCCGGCGAGCGGGCTTGCCCGGTCTGCGCACACGGTGCGGCGTGATGGCGTATCGCGAGATGCCAGAGCCGGGTGCGAGATTCGCGAGCGAGGCCGCCGCGTTCAATCGTGTCCGACGTGCCGCCGATCGCGTGGTCGACCTTGGGGCGGCACCGGGTGAACTCTACCTGCCGGCACTGGCCCACCTCGTGCTCGGTGAGATCGGCCAGCGCGACCGCTACGTCGAACGCGTCGAGATCGAGCTGCGCGAGGCGATTCGGCAGGGCTGGCACCGCGACGATGTGATCTTCGCATTGGATTGGTGCTGGGACGCGCTCAGTGAGG
>JAFGKA010000136.1 GCA_016928855.1 Phycisphaerae bacterium | reverse complement strand
TCAGCCGGTCAAAGTAGGTGGGATAATCGCCATCCGGGCGTTGGATCATCCGGAACCCCGGGCTCGACAACCCTCCCAGCACGATATGCGCCTTAGGATCCGCGGCCTTGACCGCCCGATAGAAGTGCTGCAGCCAGAAGGCGTAATCTGCAACCGGCACGTCCTCCATCTTGTGCATGAACTCGTAGTACCGTATGGGCCGCTTGAGCCGTGGCGCATCGTGCCAGCCATCCATGTCGTACCGTTCCACGAATGCGGTAACGAAACGAACAAACGCATCCACCTGGTCGCGGCGAGGCACACCGAATGACCATCCGGCCGGCGAGGCCCCCTCCGCTGCCCACGCAGGCACCATCCAGCACAGACCGAGCAGATCGAGATTCGCCTGTCCCGCCTGTTGCGCCATGGCATCCGAGAACGTGAAATCGTACGGCTGTCCCTGGCGGGGCTCGGCGCGATACCACGACATGAACAGATCGCGAACATGGCCGACGCCGACTTCCGCGGCAAGCCCGAAATAGATCTCGCGATCCGTGGCCGTCGGCTTGGCCGACTCCCAATGCCCCGCGTAGTCGGTGTGGCCCAACTGCAAGTTCAGACCGATCCAATCCGATCCCGTCGGCTGACACGCCACCGCCAGAGACGCCAGGCCGCTCAGCATCATCGCCGCCGCACGCCGGCGAGAACCACCATGACGCCGTCGGCCGTTACCGCTCGACACACCCATCCGTTCGTTCACCTGCTCACATCCCGATATGAAAATGGTCCTACCCACGGTCCGTCGCGTGGCCGCCCCACAGCGAACCACCAGCCGTTCTTACGGCACAACAGCGTACACCGATCCAGTGCCCATGAAAACAAAAACGCCTGGTCGCTCGTGAATGAGCCAGGGGGGGATGACTCATCCGTGTGGGGTGCGACCAGGCATAGTCGTAGCATCTGCCGCGATCTGCCGAGACCGCAAGCAGTCAGCATTCAGCACAACTTGAATTATGGCGCCGATTCTTGGAATGTCAACCTTGAGTTGAAAAGCTTTCGTCGTCCAGGCTGCCGTGTGGCTGAATCGCGTGCGCCCTGCCGCCTGCTACGCAAGCAGGAAACACTGTAAGCTACTGACAAGTAAAGAGTTACGGAGTATCGGCGTCGGCAGCAATGGTGCTGTTAGGGCAGAACCCCTGCGCGGCTTGCGTACGGGAGGGATCGTGCGCACTAGGCCGCGTGCTTCACGCCAGCGTTCTGAAATGCCGATAATCTGATACTGGCTCTGTCCGAACCGGGGCCCGGGAGAATGTCGCGTGGAACGAGCGGTTGCGTTGGTCGGGGGTGGACTCAGGAGTGCGGTCATGACGGCGCTCGAGCGGGACCGGTGTGACCTGCACGTATTGCATGTACAGACCGGCACGCGGGCCTCGATCGTTGAGCAGGTTGCTTTCGAGCGGCTCTGCGAATCGCTCGGCGGCACGCAGGCCACGATGACATCGCTGCCTCATTTCGCGGAACTGAGTCGACACCCGTTGTTCGATGCCCGCGCATCGCTTGCCGATTCCGATATCAACGCGGCGGTGCCGCCGGGCTATGTTCCGGGCTTGCTGCCGGCGATGCTGAACGTGGCGGTGACCGAGGCCATCCGAGTGGGCGCACACCGCATTCTTGTCGGTGCCTGTGAATCCCCGCGGGGCACTCGGCAGACGCCCAGCATGGCCCCGGATCAGGCCAAGGAATTCTATCAGGTCTTCAACGAACTGTTGGCCATCATGGTGCCGGGCGCCACGCTTTCGGTTGCAGCGCCGCTCATCGACCTGTCCTATGCCGAAATCGTCAAGCTCGGCCATCGGCTTCACGTTCCGTTCGAACACACCTGGTCCTGCCTGCTGGGTGGGAGCCGGCCGTGCAACCACTGCCCTGGCTGTTACGACCGGGCCCTCGGCTTCGTGCAGGCCGGCTTGGCCGACCCGGCCACAGACGGCGCCCAGCGTCCTACGCAGGCCCGCCAGACCACATCGCACTGACGCATTCCATCGAGACCGCGCGGGACCTCCGCCCCGGATTGTCCCCCGTTCGCCGTTGCGGTAGGATAGCGCGCCGCGCGACTCCAAGTGAGCAACCCCCGCGCGAACCAGCCTGGCATCGGAGGTGAGCCATGAAACGAATAAACCGTCGTCGCTTCCTGCAGAGTTCCCTCGGCGCCGCCGGCGTCTTTGCCCTGGGTGGATGTGCCTCGCAGCCCAAGTCCACGTGGCTCCGGGCCACCCCGCCACCTCGCCGCGGTCCGAACGAAGAAATTCGTATCGCCGTTGTCGGGATTCGGGGCCAGGGGCAGGCTCACATCAAGGGGCACTCGGCGGCGAAGGACGTCCGCGTGGTCACGCTGTGCGACATCGACGAGCGGCTCTTCGCGGAACGGATCAAGCTCTGTGAAGCCGCCGGCAAGCCGGCGCCGAAGACCGTAGTCGACGTGCGCCGCGTCCTTGAGGACAAGGATGTCGATGTCATTTCGATCGCCACGCCGAACCATACGCACGCGCTGATCACCGTCTGGGCCTGCCAGGCGGGCAAGGATGTGTACGTTCAGAAGCCGGGTTCGCACAACATCTTCGAAGGCCGCCAGATGATCGCGGCCGCCCGCAAGTACGGCCGGATCGTTCAACATGGTACGCAGAGCCGCTCGGCGGCCGGCGTGAAGGAAGCGATGAAGCTCCTGCACGAAGGCATCATCGGCGACGTCTATATGGCCCGCGCGCTCTGCTTCAAGCCGCGCCACTCGATCGGCATCAAACCCGATGGCGAGGTGCCCGAGGGCGTCCACTACGACCTCTGGCTCGGCCCGGCCCCGGTACGGCCGTTCAACCCGAACCGGTTCCACTACGAATGGCACTGGAACTGGGACTACGGTAACGGCGACATCGGCAACCAGGGTGTGCACCAGATGGACCTCGCGGTCTGGGGCCTCGGCAAGGACGGCGAGCATCCGGTCCGTGCCCAGAGCATGGGCGGCCGCTACACCTACACCGATCAGGGCGAGACGCCTAATACGCAGGTCGCCACGCTGCAATACGCCGACGGCAAGATGCTGGTCTTCGAGGTGCGCGGCCGCCAGACGAACAAGGAATGGGACGTCGGCATCGGCAATCTCTTCTACGGCTCGAAGGGCTACATGGCGCTTCGCGGCGATTCGTTCGAGACGGTCATCGACGGCGAGCCCGGCCCGAAGGGCAAGGGCGGCGGCAACCCGTGGGAGGATTTCCACGACGCGGTGCGGAGCGGCACCCCGGCGGACCTGAACGCGGAAATCACCAAGGGCCACTATTCCTCGACCTGTTGCCACCTGGCCAACATCGCCTATCGCCTGGGCCGGTCGGTCGCGTTCGATCCCAAGACGGAGACCTTCCCGGGCGACCGCGAAGCGAACGCGATGGTCTCGCGCCGCTACCGCGCGCCGTTCATCGTGCCGAAGAACGTGTAAGTCGCGTCTCGAGATCCGACCTCCGGATCGTCGGTCTCGACGTAGATCGGCTCGCTGACCGAGCTGGCCGGTTCGCCTACGCCGCCGATATCGCCGGCGAGTTGAGGTCGATGTTGGATCGGAGGGCCAGGGCCTTCGCCGCCGGTTGCGCTGGAGCCACCGAAGCCGGCGTCAGCCGTTCGGCTGAGCTCACGGCCGAAGCCCCTTTGGATGCGGCGGCAATCCCGATGCACATCGGGACCGCTTTCAATCGCGGCGGTGCCGCCTTCGTCGGCCACGCCGTGATGACCATCGAACGCTCTCGCCCGAAGGGCGCCGGGTGCCATGCCGCAGCGAAGCGCCGGCATGTCCATTCGCCGCAGTCTCGTAGTCCCGTGGGTCGGTGTCAGCAGACCCGACGGATCGTTGCATCACCAGCCGCAGACACTACGAGGACGGGTGATCGGCGTAATACGCCAGAAGAGAAGAAATCGATCCGCAGATTCCGGTGATTCACGCAGATTCCTGAAGAACTGGAACTCGAATCTGCGGAATCGGCGCAATCTGTGGATGTATG
>JAFGKA010000135.1 GCA_016928855.1 Phycisphaerae bacterium | reverse complement strand
TCGGCGCGGTGTCGCTGGCATTGCGTTCAGCTCGGCGAGCGGCTGGGGACAAGGGCAATCTCGTGTGGATCGAGCCGGCGGCCGGATGCGATGGTCTGTATCCGCCAGCGCTGGTGCAGGCCGGCGTGCGGGCGCAGCAGGTGGTGGTGGTCCGGCCGGCTTCGTTGTGTGACGCGGCGTGGGCGTGCGATCAGGCCCTCCGATGCCGCGGGGTCTCAGCCGTGCTGTTCTTTGCAGGGCGAAAAGGGCGTTTCGATCAGCGCAGCTCGCGGCTGTTTCAACTGGCCGCCGAGCAGGGGCGGACCGTCGGCCTGCTCGTGCGGCCATTTCGTCCCGCGGCGGGTGCCGCAGGGCATTCGAGTCGGCAGATCCGTGTGCCGGACGTCGGCGAGGCGGCTTTTCGGGAGGCCGTTCGGACCTTTGCCGCAGTGCAGTTGTGGACGGAATGTGTGGATCGGCCAGCAGGGTGCGGAGGCCGGCTGTGCCGAATTTGTGTCTTGAAAACCAGGGAAGGGAGGCCCGTCGAGCCGGTGTGGGTTGAGTGGGGCGATGAAACGGGCGATGTGTCTGTACATGCCGTTGCTGGCCGTCGAGCATCAAATGCGCCGGGACAGCTTGCCACCGCATGAGCCGATCGCGCTGCTCGAGCGGTGGAACTCGTCCATGCGGGTGTGGCGCTGCAACACCGCCGCCGTTCGGGCCGGGGTGCGGATTGGCATGTCGGCGACAGAGGCCCGGGCGGTTCTGCCTGCGCTGCATGTAACCCCACATCGTTGCGAGGAGGATCGGCAGATTTTGGAGACGCTGGCTGATTGGGCGAACTGCCTCTCGCCGATCGTGCAGCCGGAGCCGCCGGATGTGCTTCTGGTGGACGTGACCGGCTGCGAACGGTTGTTTCGTGGCGAGTCGAATCTGTTGCGGCTGGGGATCGAGGGGCTTGCCGCGAAGGGGATTTCCGCGCGGGGGGCGATTGCCGACACGCTCGGGGCGGCCTGGGCGGTGGCGCACGCCGGAAGTACGCCGACGGTTGTGCCGCCGGGCGAGGCAACGGCGGCACTGGCGCCGCTGCCGCCGTGGGCATTGCGGCTGTCGCGATCGGATGCGGCGGCGCTGGATGCGGTGGGCGTACGGAAGATCGAGACGCTGCTGCACCTGCCCCGCTCGTCGATTCTGACCCGGCTGGGACCGGAAGTGTTGCGGCGGCTGGATCAGGCGATCGGCGGCGGGCCGGAGTGGCTCGAACCGTATCGGCCGCCAGTCGAGCCGGTCAGCCGGATCCGATTTCCGGGGGCAACGGATCGCGTCGAAGTCATTCACGAAGCGCTGGACCGACTGCTGGCGTTTTTCTGTGAGCAGTTGGTCCAGCGGCGGTTGGGCGTCCGGCATGTCTTGTGGACGCTGTATCACGAGCAGGCCGTTCCGACGACGCTGGAGGTGCACCTTTCGGCAGCTACGCGCATGGCGAAGCATCTGCGCTCGTTGCTGCTGGCGCGGCTGGATGCGTCGCCGCTGGCCGCGCCGACGTTTGCGATGATGCTGTGGACGCGCGCAACAGAGCGCATGGGGGATGCACAGGCGAGTCTGTTCGAGTTCGGCGAAGCGGGCGATGTTGAACCGGTGGCCGGCCTGTTGGACCGGCTGTCGAACCGGCTTGGGGCTGAGGCGGTCGTGCGGCCGGAGCCGGTGGACGACCATCAGCCCGAGCGGGCCTATCGCTATGTGCCGGTGGTCGGCGAGCAGCGCGCGGCGCGGGCCGGCTCGGCGTCGGCGGCGACCGAGACACTGCCGCGCCGGCCGTTGCGGCTGCTGAACCAGCCGATCGGGGTTCCCGTGATGGCACTTGTTCCAGATGGACCGCCGACGTGGTTTCGCTGGCAGGGCAGCGAGCAGACGGTAACGCACGCCACCGGGCCGGAGCGGATCGAGACCGGCTGGTGGCGGGCCGACGATATTCAGCGGGACTACTTCGTCGTGTCCTGTCGGACAGGCCAGGAATTCTGGTTGTTTCGCGATCGGCAAACGGGACGCTGGTTTGTGCATGGGAGTTTTGATTGAGAAGAGCGGCAGAAGCCAGAAGGCAGAAGGTAGAAGCAGAGAGAACAAAGACAGAGGCGCAATGTAGCGGCCGGCGTCTCGCCGGCCGTTCTTCGCGGTGTGCTACGGTCGCCCCGGCCGGCGAGACGCCGGCCGCTACATCGTGATAACTCGCTGACTGGCTACCTTTCCGAATCGGAGTGCATGAACCATGCCTGAGCATCCGGAACCGAAAGTTCGATTGCATCCGGCGAAGTCGCCGCAGGGCAGTGGATTGCCTTCAAAGACATGGGCAACCCCTTCGGCCTTCGGCCTCTCCCGACGTCGTCGGGACCCATGCCACCCTGTTGGGGACAAGCGAGCCTTGCGCGATGTGCGTTATGCGGAACTGCATTGTCGCAGCAACTTTTCCTTCTTGCGGGGCGCTTCGCATCCGGAGGAGCTGTGCGAGCGGGCAGCGGAACTGGGCTATGCCGCTCTGGCGATTGCCGATCGCCATACGCTGGCTGGTGCGGTGCGGATGCATGTGGCGGCGAAAACACACGGCATACGTCCGCTCGTTGGGGCCGAGATCGTTCCGGTGGATGCGTCGGCCGTTCTTCTGTTTCCGACGGACCGCTCGGCGTATGGGCGGTTGTCGCGGCTGCTCACACGTGGCTGTCGGCGCATGCCGAAGGGCGAGTGCCGGATCACGCGCGAGGATGTGGAATCGCTCGCCGAAGGGCTGGTGGCGGTTGTGCTGCCGGATTTCAGGCGGGCGGAGTTCGGCGATGATTTGCTGCGGTATCGCGGGGTTTTCGGGGATCGATTGTACCTGGCCGCGGAGGCTCATCGTACGGCGGATGCACAATCGCGTCTGGCACGACTCTCCGAGTGCGCTCGGCGCCATCGCGTCCCACTGGTGGCGGCCAATGATGTGCACTACCACGTGCCGCAGCGCCGGTACTTGCAGGATGTGCTGACGTGCATTCGCGAGCATTGCACGCTGGCCGAGGCGGGCCGGCGGCTCTGGGCCAACGCCGAGCGGCATTTGCGTTCGCTCGACGAGATTGGGCGGCTCTATGCCGGCCTGCCCGGTGCGCTCGAGCGCACGCTCGAAATCGCCGATCGCTGCCGTTTCTCGCTCGACGAGCTGCGCTACGAATACCCGGAGGAGGTGTGCCCGTCAGGGCTGAGCCCGATACAATTTCTGCGCGAGCAGACGTGGGCCGGAGCCGCCGTGCGCTTCGGCGGCGCGGTGCCGCTGCGGGTCAAGGCGATGCTCGAGCACGAACTCGGTTTGATCGAGTCGCTGGGGTACGCATCCTATTTCCTGACGGTCTGGGATCTGGTGCGGTTCGCCCGCTCGCGCGGCATTCTGTGTCAGGGCCGGGGTTCGGCGGCGAACTCCGCCGTGTGTTATTGCCTCGGGATTACGGCGGTCGATCCGGATCGGATCGATGTGCTGTTCGAGCGGTTCATCAGCCGCGAGCGGAACGAACCGCCGGATATCGATGTGGACTTCGAGCACGAGCGCCGCGAGGAGGTGTTTCAGTATATCTATCGCAAATACGGCCGCGAGCGCGCAGGTATCACGGCGGAGGTGATTACGTATCGGTCGCGCTCGGCGGTGCGCGACGTCGGCAAGGCGCTCGGCCTGTCGCCCGATCGCGTGGACGTGCTGGCGAAGAAGCTCGACTTCTGGAGCCACAACGGCTTGGATGAAGCGCGCCTGCGCGAGGCCGGCCTCGATCCGGCCGACTATACCGTTCGCTGCCTGACGGGACTCGTGCGGCAACTGATCGGCTTTCCGCGGCATCTTTCGCAGCATGTCGGCGGGTTCGTCATCACGCGCGGGGCGCTGTGCGAGCTGGTGCCCATCGAGAACGCCGCCATGCCGGACCGCACGTTCATCCAGTGGGACAAGGACGACATCGATGCGCTGGGCATTCTGAAGGTGGATTGCCTGGCGTTGGGGATGCTGACCTGCCTGCGCAAGTGTTTCGCGATGATCAATGCGCAGCAGGCGGATGCGGAGCGGCTTGTCTATCCAGACACTGGCGGGGCCCGACGTCACGTCGGGACCAGTGGCGCCCGGCGCCCTTCGGGCGAGATAGTTGAGCAGGTGATCAGTAGATCAGTAGAACGAAATGCAGGGGCGGGCAAATCGGCGACGGGTCGCCAACTGAGAACGGCGCTTTCGCTCGAAACGCTGCCGGCGGAGGATCCGGCGGTGTATGCGATGCTGTGCCGGGCCGACAGCGTCGGCGTGTTTCAGGTCGAGAGCCGGGCGCAGATGAGCATGTTGCCGCGACTGCGGCCGCGGTGTTTCTATGACCTCGTGATCGAGGTGGCGATTGTGCGGCCGGGGCCGATTCAGGGGGGAATGGTGCATCCGTACCTGCGCCGGCGCAACGGCGAGGAGCCGATCGACTATCCCAATGCCGCGCTGCAGGCGGTGCTCGGCAAGACGCTCGGCGTGCCGCTGTTTCAGGAACAGGCGATGCGGCTGGCCATGGTTGCGGCAGGCTTCACCGCGGGCGAGGCGGATCGGTTGCGCCGGGCGATGGCCGCATGGCGACGTCACGGCGAGATCGAGCAGTTTCGCCATCGGCTGATCGACGGCATGCTGGCCAACGGGCTCTCGCGGGAATTCGCCGAGCGATCCTTCGAGCAGATCCGCGGCTTTGGCGAATACGGATTTCCCGAGAGCCATGCGGCGTCATTCGCGCTGCTGGTGTATGCGTCGGCATGGTTGAAACGCTATTACCCGGCGGCCTACGCGGCGGCGTTGATCAACAGCCAGCCGATGGGCTTTTATGCGCCGGCGCAGATCGTGCAGGATGCGCAGCGGCATGGGGTTGCGGTTCTTCCGATTGATGTGAATCACAGCGCGTACGATTGCTTGTTGGAAGACGTCAGAAGCGGAAAAGCAGAAGATCAAACCGCGAATGGACGCGAATGGACGCGAATGGGGGAGGCCGGCGGTAAGAGCGCAGAAGATCGAACTACCGAAGCACAAAGAAAAGAAAACGAACCACGACATGAAGACACGAAGACGGAGGCGGAAGGCAGAGACAGAATACAATGTAGCGGCCGGCGTCTCGCCGGCCGTTTTTGCGGCGAGGTGCCGCTGCCTGACCAAACCCGGCCGGCGGGACGCCGGCCGCTACGTGTCGCAGGGCATCGCTCTGCAGAGTTCCATCCCCGCGACCCCACTCAGGAGGAGTCAGGAGTCAGAAGACAGAAGGCAGAAGAAGAGCTAACCGCCAAGACACCAAGGGCGCCAAGAAGGGAAGGCGAACCACAAAGACACGAAGGCACAAAGAACAAGGCAGAAGCGGGCGATGGGACGGTTTTGCGGCTGGGGATGCGGCTGGTGCAGGGGATTTCGCGCCGGAGTGTGGCCGGGATTGAGGCGGCGCGGCGGGATGGGCCGTTTCGCAGCGTTGCGGAGTTGGTGCGGCGGGCGGGGATCAGTCGAACAGTGGCGGCGCGGCTGGCGGCGGCTGATGCGTTCAGCTCGATGGGGCTGGATCGGCGCCAGGCGCTATGGGATGTGCTGGCGCTGCGCGAGGAGTTGCCCCTGTGGGCGGGCGTGGATGAATCCGAACCGGCAACGGAGCTACCGGCTATGTCAATCGGGCAGCAGGTGCTGGCCGACTATAAAGCGACGGGCCTGTCGCTGACGGCGCATCCGGTGGCGCTGTTCCGGCAGGAACTGGCCAGCCAGCGCGTGATTCAGGCGGCGCAGTTAAGACGTTGCCCGCAGGGGCGATTCGTTCGTGTGGCCGGCCTGGTGCTCGTGCGACAGCGGCCGAGCACAGCCGGTGGCATCGTGTTCGCCACGCTGGAGGATGAGACCGGCGTCGCGAACCTGATTCTGCGGCCGAGGATCTATGAGCGGTTTCGGTCGATGATGGGGGCCTGTGTCTGGCTGGCCGAAGGGCGCGTCGAGCGTCAGGGCGACGTGATTCATGTGCAGACCACGCGCATCGAGGATCTGGGCCATCGGCTCAGCGCCCTGCGTGTCACGTCGCGGGATTTCCATTGAGTTGTCGCATGGTGTTTGCTGGCGTAGAGTAGTTTTGAAGAGAAGCCAGAAGGCAGAAGGCAGAAGAAGAGAAAGACCGAACCGCGAATGGATGCGAATGGGCAAGAAAGGCAGAAGCCAGATGGCAGAAGGCTTCGGCCGTGAGTTCAGCCGAATCGGCAGAAGCAGACAAAGCAGAAGAGTGAACCGCCAAGACGCCACGGACGCCAAGAAGATATGAGGAACCACACGAAGAACAATGACCCTTGGTGTCTTGGTGGCTTTATGGTTCAATCCTGCCTTTGTGTCCGACCGGCGGCCTGACGGAGTACACAACCGTGAGCAATCTTGCACGATTCGGCGTTTCGATGGAGGACGACCTGCTGGCGGCGTTCGATGCGTTGATCGCGGCCAAGGGGTATCAG
>JAFGKA010000134.1 GCA_016928855.1 Phycisphaerae bacterium | reverse complement strand
TCGGGCCTCAAATGTCGTGTGCGGGCTCCAGGTGAAGTTGCCGTAGACCAGGCGCGGGCTGGCGCCGTCGGGGTTGATCGCCCACAGGCTCATGAACGCGTTGTTGTAGCGGTCCACGTAGTCCCAGCGTGAATGTAGAATCGTCCCGTCATCGGCAATGCTCGGCGTCCACTCGAAATTCTCGAACGGCGAGATCGCACACAGATTGCCGCCGTCGGCATCCATGGTGTGGAGCGTATAGACCGCCACCGGACGTTCCGGACCCCCGCCGCACCGAACGTAGCTGTCCGACAGATCCTCCGTGGCAACCGTCTGCTGCGCGGTGCTCGGGCTGCACTGAATGAACTGCCCCCGCCGCGTGGACAGAAACACGATGCGACCGTCAGGCAAGTAACGCGCGTCGAAGTCGTCGTATTTCCCGAAAGTCAATTGCCGGACACCGGCGCCGTCGATGTTCATCTCGAACACGTGGTAGAACGCATCAGCGGGCACGTTGTCCTTGTTCAACTTGTCGGGCTCGCCCGCCAGGGCCGGGTAGTGCCGGCACCAGGCGAAGAGAATCTTCCTGGCGTCGTACGACAGACACGGCCTCAGAAAACTGCCCGGCTCGGTGAAGATCCCGGTGAGGCACTCGACGGTCGGGGCATCGCCCTTGAAGTCCCGAAGGATGTAGATCCCGCCGCCCGGCCTGGAAAACCATCCGTAGTACTGGTCCGACATGTGATTGAAGGTGCCCGGAACGCGCTTGGTGAGCAGGATTGCGTCGAAGTCCAGCAGCGGATCCGCAAGCAAAACACGCCGCCGGAGACTCACCGCTCGGCGAAACAACTCCCAGCACGCCGGGAGGTCGTCTGCCGATATCTCGGCGCGGTCTGTTTCAAGCGCGGCGAGCATTTCGGTTTCCGCGGACAGGTCGGGCGCAACCGGACGCGAACGCATGTTCGCGATCATGGCCCGGGTGCGCCGAAGCACGACGTCGCCCGGATGGCGGTCACCGGCCGCGATGAGAACCTCCGGGCCGAGAACCTGCGTAGCCAGATACGCCTTGCGCCATTGCCATTTGGGACTGCCCGAGCGATCCAGTGTGATCTCTTCGTGCAGCAGGCAGAACTCGTTGACCAACTCGGCTGGCTCATCGGGTAGTGCCTTGCGGAGTTTGTCTCGAATCAGATTGAATGCCGAGTCCCCTTCAAAGGGCTCAGTTGCGCTCCATAGGGAAACGCTTTGCTGATCCGCCGGGCACTTGAGCGCCAGATTCTTCTCCGGCTCTGCCGACCCGAACACTTCCACCTCATCCAGGTGCAGGTAGTCCTTGCCGGGAAGCTGAATCCGGACGAAGCGAGCGACCTGGCCGTCCGTCGCGACGACCAGCGGCCTGCCGTCCGTGTAGCCGAAGAACGTCGTACCGTCATGCGTGTACGCGGTCCGCCATTGCGTGCCGTCGTCCGAAAGACTCAGAACCAGGTGGCTGTTTCGAGGAGCCGTCTCGTCACAGCGATTCCAGATCACGATGCGATCGAGGCGATACGGCTGGCCAAGATCGACGCGCCACCAGGGCTTCTCCACGATGTCTGTGTGAAATCCCCACCTGCCGTTCTTGATGCCGTCGCACCCGCCGGCGGCGTCGGACCCCGTCGTGATGGGCTCTTCCGGCGGCATGCCCGGGACGCGCCTGGCCTCAACGGCCTGCACGGCCGGAACGACCTGCACCAGCAGGATCAATACGAGTCCGACGCGGAGCAGAACGCAGCCGTATCGCATCACAGACACCCTCCACCGTTCCTATCCGAGCCTGAACCGATCGTACCCCTGACCCGGCCGGGTGCCCCATCCCTGCATGGCCCGGCGAAGCACGGCGCAGCCGAGCGAAGCAGGGGGTCTCGATGATCGGACTCTGCAAACGACATATCTATCGGGCAACCCATTCCTTGTCTGCTTCTGCCTTCTGGCTTCTGCCTTCCGCCTGCACGTGGGCCTCACCGTCCACGCCGCGATCCCGGAAACCCGCAAGATCCCGCCGCGGCAGCGCCCACGCCTGTTCGACCGCCGTCCGTACCCGTTCGAGTACACGCGCGTAATCTTCGTCATCCGCACTGGCGTACACGGCCGCGCCGCACGCCTCCGTACCCCCGGCTGCCTTCGCCAGCGGCGCCGTCAGGAACAGGCTGCGCTCCGGCTGATGGATGTCGATCCAGTCCACGCGCGAAACGTCCGGTGCCGCATGACACCCGCCGCAACGCTTCGCGTGCACCGCCGTGATGGCCTGAACCAGCTCCGCATCGCGCGCCAGATCGTACGGCAACTCGGCCGGCCGCTTGTTCACGAAGCTGTCGTGGTACGGTGCGTTTGCGTCGATCCACGTCACCAGCCGCAGCCACTCCTCGTCCGAAAGCTGCACCTGCTTGCCGTTGGCGTGCGCACGAACTGCGTGCACAAGCTTGCTTCTGTGCGAACCAAACGCCAGCGGCATGCTGATCGCGGCATCCCCCTGGACCGGCGACCATGCCACAAGCCCCCTGGCCATCAGCGTATCGAACGCCCGATTCGCACCATAACCGGCCACGCCCTCCGGTGGCGCACACGGATGCTCGTGTGCCGTCAGCCCGCCGGAAAAATCCAGCCCGGCCGCCGGCGTCAGGCCCGTGTGACATTGCATGCAATGCCGGTCGAAAATCGGCTGAATATCGCGCAGAAAGCTGACCGCCCGCTCGCCCCACGGTGGCGGAACCGGCACCGACGGCTCCCGCCGCAGCGCCGACGCCATTCGACCCACCGGCGGCGCCTCGGCCCGCGTCTCGTGGCAGCCGACGCAACTGCGGCGCTCGCCCGGCTGAAAGCTGATGAACGCCCGCATCCGCCGCAGCTCCATGTGGTTCTCGTCGAGTAACTGGAAATACACGGGCGTGTCCGCCGGCACCGTGAAATAGGCGCTGCCATCCGGCTCAACCGGCACCTCGCCGAGCACGCGCGCCGGCGTCCAGTTGTTCAGGTGCGCCTTCTCACCATACCGCTGCCCGCCAAGCGTGTTGTCGTACGGCCATTGCAGCCGCTGCGCGATCCGCAGGTAACGCGCCTGCGCCGGCGCGATCCCGTCGGCGCCATGCGTCACGCTTGTCACCGAGCAGACGGCGTGCGTCTGGCTGCGATCGGTCATGTCCGGCAGCACCGGCGGCCGCGGCCGTGGCCGCAGCGGCATCGGTCTGAACGATGAGATGGCCGGATCACGATAGATCAGTTCCTTCGTCCCGAACACGTCGATCAGATACAACGCGTAGCCTGTCGGCGGATTGTGCGACGCCCCGTACGCATATGCCGCCAGGAAGCACCGCTCCGAAAGCGGCCACGGGTGCATGTAGAAGCCCCCCTGGTCCAGCACGCCGCCTTCGTCCACCGGCACGCCCGACATGCCCCCTTCCGGCGGCCACACGCCCGGGGTGACAATGCGAATCGCGCCGGTGTCATTCATCCCCACGCTCGGTGTCACGATCACGACCGGCCCGGACGCCAGCGTGTGATGCCCCGCCGCGACCGCCACGAGCCTGTGCTCCGGCACGCCCGGGATCGACCGCGCGTCCTCCAGGCCCCACGGATTGTTCACGTGCTGTTTGAACAGCGTGTCGGCACCGGTACCGTCGGGCCGAATCGTCCAGATCGACTGGATATTCGCCCAGCCGCGCTCCTGATACTCCCATCGGGTGTAGCCGATCGTCCCGTCCGCAAGGGCATGCGGCAGATAATCACCATCCTTCGAGACACTCATCCAGCGGATGTTCGAGCCGTCCGGCCGACACACGAACAGGTTGCACGAAGTCTCGTCCTTGTCGTATTCGTTGCATTGCAGCGAACAGCCGCACCGCTCGGACACGAATACGATGTCGCCGTTGGGCGCATAGGTCGGATCGAGGTCGCTCCACTCGCCGTCGGTAATCTGCCGCAGCCCCGTCCCGTCCACGTTGACTTCGAAGATGTGGACCGGCTCTTCCGTCCGGCGCAGATGATAGTTCGTCCGTCGGTCGATCCAGCCTTCCACCGGTTCGTTGTTTCTCGCCTTCGCGTAGCCGAACACGACGCGATCTGCATCCCACCACAGCTCCATCCCATGCACATGCCCCGGCCCCAACGCCCCATTGAGCACCGTTCGCACCACCGGCGTGCCCGCGCGCACGCTCGCCATCGACAGTCGGCAGATATCGCCGCCCGGCCGCGAGACCCACGGCATGTGGTTCAGGCAAATGTCTGGATACGTTTCCTGCGTAAAACGCTTCACGAACAGAAGCTCATCGAAATCCAGCAGCGGATTCGCCAGCGCAAGCGCCCGCACCACGCGGCGGGCCTCGAAGTACACCGCACGCCGTGCATCCTCCGACGCGTCCATCGCCAGCGACCCCCATGCGACAGCCACTGAATCCAGCGCGCGAAGCGCCGCCTCCGTATCAACGCCGGCGTCCCGCAGATCCTCCGCCAGCCGCCGCCCCTGCCGCACGCACCGCTCAACCGGGAACGACGCCGCAATCGCTGTGGGAATCTCCGCGACGCCGCTCTGTGTCGCTGGCCGGACGGCCGCCAGATTCCGCACCGGTGCATCCGGCCCATAGATCTCGACCTCGGCCAGCCGCAGTTCCGCCGGCGGACCAGCGAGCTGCACACGCACAAACCGCGTCCGGACACCCGCCGGCCCAAGCCGAAACGCCCGGACCGGCGCCTCGGCCGCAACCGCCGAGATCGGTGACGCCGCACATCCCAGCCAGTCGTAACCGTCGTCACAGATGAAGAACGCCAATGTCTCCGGCCCACCGTGCACGACAATCCGCTCAACCGCCATCGGCCGGCCGAGATCCACCTGCCACCACGCCCCGGGCTGCGCCGCCGTGCGCGCCTCGCTCGACGCATCACACACGCCATCCACCGCCTGCGCCGCGACGCACTGCGCGGCCGTCACCGCCCGCCACGCCGCCGCCTGCTGCAGCCAGTCCTGCTCAACAAGCGTAACAAACCCCTCCGCTTCACCGGCACCCCGCGCCACCCCACCGCCCGCCACGACCACGAAAATAAGGCACCCCACCAACACAGCGGAAAAAAAGGTGTCAGGATGATTTTTCCGACGCCAACGATGCTGGCTCATACCTCTTCTCGCCTGGCAAGCTCGTGGCCGTTGGTCTCGCCTCGTCCGCTTCGGTGTGTCCGTCGTCATTTCGCCTGCCCCTCCCCTGGCGGCACGTAACCGAGCCGACGCGAAATCAGGTCGGCATGAATGCGCGTCTCGATGCCGATCACCTCCAGACGATCATCCGGCATCCGACTCGACGGTCCCGTCACCGTCACCGCCGCCACGGGATAGCCGCGTCGATCGAACACCGGCGCCCCGACACACACAACCCCCTCCTCATGCTCGCCCCGATCCAGCGCAAAGCCGCGCGCGCGAATCCGCGCGAGCTCCGCGCGATATTCCTGCTTGTCAACGATCGTCCGGTCAGTCAGCCGCGGCATTTCCATCTGCTCGATCAGAGGATCAAGCTCGCTCGCCGGCAGGCACGCCAACATCGCCTTCGGCGCCGCCGACACATGTGCCGGCTGCCGCGTGCCCGGCTCGGCGACGAACCGGAACGGATGAAGCCCCGGAACCTGTTCGAGGACCAGCCCCTCGTTCTCCAGCAGGATGCTCACGGAGACCGTCTCCTTGACGAAGTCACGCAACTGCCGCATCGGCTCGAGCGAGCTCTCGACGATCCCACTCTCGGCCACCGCGCGGTATCCGATGCTCAGAATCTTGCGGCTCAACGCGAGCCGGCTCCCATCCCCGCGACGCTCGACATACCCGTGCTTGAGCAGCGTCATCGTGATCCGAAACACGCTGTTCCGCGGAAACTCGAGTGCCTGGGCGATCTCGCTCATGCTCCGCCCCTCGGGGTGGGCGGCGAGAAACTCGATCGTCTTCAACGCCCGCTCCAGGTTCGGCACGTGATACCGAGCATCCTCCTCGACCGTCCGAGACTCAAGTCTCGCGCTCATTCGATGCCCTCGGCTTGTGTTTGATATGTAGACATTCGTTTGAAATCAATCTACCGGGCGGCCCTGACCGTGTCAACTGGCCAATGAGCGGCCACGAGACCGACGCCAGCCCGCACGCCGGCGTTCGGCCGCACAGGCCCTGATAACCTCGTCCTGGGCCGCCGCTGGGCGTTCAAAGCGAGTTCGGCTATCATGCCGACCATGACTACCCAAGCCGAGAAGTCGCTGTTTGACGTCCGTGGAATGACCGTTGTGGTCACCGGCGGCGGCGGCGTCCTGTGCAGCGGGATCGCCGAGGACCTCGCGGCCCGCGGCATGGCCGTAGCCGTGCTCGATCTGGCCAAGGCGGCCGCCGAAGAGGTCGCCGGGCGGATCCACTCGGCCGGCGGGACCGCCGTCGCCATCGAAGCCAACGTGCTCGACCGCGACAGCCTCGAAGCCGCCTGCAATGTCTGTATTCAGACCCTCGGCCGCGTGGACTGCCTGGTCAACGGCGCCGGCGGAAACCACCCGACGGCGACGACCGGACCGGACAAGCTCTTCTTCGACATCCCGGTCGACGCCTTCCGGAAGGTGATGGACCTGAACCTGATCGGTACCGTGCTGCCGTCGATGGTCTTCGGCCGGGCGATTGCCGATCGTGGCGAAGGGGTCATCCTGAACGTCGCCTCGATGAACGCGATCAAGCCGCTGACGCGGATCCCCGCCTACTCAGCCGCCAAGGCCGGCGTAAAGAACTTCACCGAATGGCTCGCCGTTCACATGGCCCAGGAATACTCGCCGAAGATTCGCGTCAACGCGATCGCCCCCGGCTTCGTCCTGACGCACCAGAACCGCTTTCTCCTGACGGACGAGAAGACCGGCGAACTGACGCCGCGCGGAAAGGCGATCATCAGTCATACGCCAATGAACCGCTTCGGCAACGCGGACGACCTCTACGGCACGGTGCTCTGGCTGCTCTCGCCGGCCTCGCAGTTCATTACCGGTATCACCGTACCGATCGACGGCGGCTATAGCGCGTTCGGAGGCGTCTAGAAGCCCGGCCTCGTGATGCCACCGGCCAGAACATGCTCGGGCATGCCCCGCGAGATGGAATTGAGTTGTTGGTTCTTTGATCTGGAGCAGGAAACACGATGACCGACCCGATTGCGCAACTGAAGTCGTTTCAACCGCAGAAGAAGTTCTTTGTCGGGATCGACTCGGACGGATGCGTCTTTGATACGATGGAGATCAAGCACAAGGAGTGCTTCATCCCCAACATCATCAAGCACTGGGGCCTGCAGGCGGTCTCGAAGTACGCCCGCGAGGCGGCCGAATTCGTCAACCTCTACTCGAAGGAGCGCGGCATCAACCGCTGGCCGGCACTGATTCGCGCCTTCGACCTGTTGCGTGAACGGCCGGAGGTCCAGGCCCGCGGCGTCGAGATCCCGCAGGCCGATGCGATCCGCCAGTTCATCGCCTCCGGCGAGGCGCTCGGAAACGACAACCTTCGCAAACGCGCCGAGATGACCGGCGATGCAACCCTCAAGCGCGGCCTCGCATGGAGCGTCGGCGTCAACGATACGATCGCCGACATGGTCAAGAATGTGCCGCCGTTTCCGTATGTGCGGGAATCGCTTATCCGGCTGGCCGGTCAGGCCGACTGTCTTGTCGTCAGCCAGACGCCGACCGAGGCCCTGCAGCGAGAGTGGCAGGAACACGACATCGCGAAATACGCGCGGCTGATCTGCGGACAGGAGATGGGCACCAAGACTGAACACATCCGCGTGGCCGCCGATGGACGTTACGAGCCGGGCCGCATGCTGATGATCGGCGACGCGCCCGGCGACCTGAAAGCCGCACGGGCCAACCACGCCCTCTTCTACCCGATCAACCCCGGCGAGGAAGACAAGAGCTGGAAGCGATTCCACGACGAGGCGATCGACAAGTTCTTCTCGGGCACGTACACGGCCGACTACGAGAAGGCACTGATCGAGGAGTTCGACAGGCACCTGCCCGAGCTTCCACCCTGGAAGCGATAGGCTCGCACAGGCGCCGAACGCGAACGACAGCCTACAGCATCGCGATCGTCGCCGACCGATGCTGCTCTTCGAAGCGAAGAAGATCGCGAGCGCCGAGACGGACCTCCAATTCGACGCGATGGCTTTCGTAGCGCCGATCGAGCACCTCCGCATGATGCTCCAGGAACGCCAGCGCCTTGCCGTCCGCGAGCGGCAAGTGTACGCGCGCATGGCGCACTTCGCCGCGCATCAACTCGCTGACCTGCGTGGTTAGCACGTCGAGCCCGAGACCCGTTCGCGCGGAAATCCGCAGGGCATTGGGCAGCCGCCGCTCGAGCATCTGGATGACCGACTCGTCCTCCGCCGCATCCACCTTGTTCAGCAGCGGCAGAATCCGGTGGTCCGCGCAACCCAGCCCTTCCAATACGGTCATCACGGCATCCACCTGCTTCTGCGCCTGCGGAGACGCCGCGTCGATCACATGCAGCAGAAGGTCGGCATGGATCGCCTCTTCCAGTGTCGCCCGGAACGAAGCGACAAGATGATGCGGCAGATCCCGCACGAAACCGACCGTATCGCTCAACAGTGCCGCATGCCCGTGACTGAGTTCCCACCGCCGCGTCTTCGTATCGAGCGTCGCGAATAGCCGGTCCTCGACGAGCGCGTCCGCGCCGGTCAGCGCGTTCAGCAGCGTGCTCTTGCCCGCATTGGTGTAGCCGACGAGCGATACCGTGAACTGGTCGCGGCGCGATCGGATCATCTGTACCTTGCGGCGATCAATCACCGCCAGCTCGCGCTTCAAGGCGGTCACACGGCGGCTGACAATCCGGCGGTCGATTTCGATCTGACGTTCGCCCGGACCGCGCGTGCCGATGCCGCCGACCGCGCCGGCGCCCGTGGCACCGCCGGCGCCGGCGATGCGCTCCAGGTGCGTCCACATGCCGCGCAGCCGCGGTGCCGTGTATTCGAGCTGGGCCAGTTCAACCTGCAGCCGGGCTTCATGCGTCTGGGCTCGCGACGCAAAGATGTCCAGAATCAACTCACTGCGATCGATGACCTTCCGCTCCACAATCTCTTCGAGATCGCGGATCTGGGCCGGCGAGAGGTCGTTATCGAAAATGACCACGTCGGCATCGTCGGCCTCGGCACGTCGGCGAATCTCCTCCGCCTTGCCCTTGCCGACATAGTAGGCCGGGTCCAGCTTGCCACGCCGCTGCACCATCTGCACCACGGGAATCCCGCCCGCACTCTGCACCAGCGCGCGCAACTCGCGGAGAGGATCAATCCAATCCACCGCCATGTCCGGCAGGAGCACCCCGACCAAGACCGCCCGTTCCCGCTCAACGCTTCCTTCTGTCCGTCGTTCCTGTGCCAAACTACCCTTCCCGCACCAAG
>JAFGKA010000133.1 GCA_016928855.1 Phycisphaerae bacterium | reverse complement strand
GGTCCGCAGGTCTCCGCAGGCGCGGCCTGTCCACGTTCCCGCCCTTGCTGAGGCCACATTCCAAAGATGTGGGTAACAGCAAGCTCAAGAGCAGTGGCACCCGGCCCGGCCGGCGGGGCGCCGGCGGCTACGCGTTCCATTCGGCCCACGCCGCCCATCCGGCCGGCGAGACGCCGGCCGCTACGCGATCCGCTCGGCCCACGCTACCTATCCGGCCGGCGCGACGCCGGCCGCTACATCGCCTGCTGCCGGGCAAGCCGCTGGTGGCACCTATCCATTTGCATCGGTCGCGTTGGCCGCTGGCCGCTAGCCTTTGTTCCAGAATTTCCCGCCGTAGACCGCTTGGTCGCCGAGGTGCTCCTCGATCCGGAGGAGCTGGTTGTACTTGGCGATCCGGTCGGTGCGGCAAAGGCTTCCGGTCTTGATCTGGCCGGCGTTCGACGCGACGGCGATGTCGGCGATCGTCGTGTCCTCGGTCTCGCCGCTGCGATGGCTGATGACGGCCGTGCCGCCGTTGCGCATCGAAAGGTCGATCGCCGCGAACGTTTCGCTCAGCGTGCCGATCTGGTTGACCTTGATCAGGATACTGTTGGCCGCCTTGAGGTCGATGCCCTTCTGCAGCCGCTCGACGTTGGTCACGTACAGATCGTCGCCGACGAGCTGGATCTTCTCGCCGAGCTTGGCACAGAGTTTGACCCAGCCGTCCCAGTCGTCCTCGGCCAAGCCGTCCTCGATGCTGCGGATCGGCCATTTCTTGCATTGGGCCGCCCAGTAGTCGGCCATTTCCTCGGAGCTGATGATCCGGTCCGGCGCGCTGCTGAAGAAGCAGTAGCCTTCCTTGCCTTTGGCCCGGGCTTCGTTGAACAGTTCGCTGGTCGCCGGGTCGAGGGCGAAGAAGATCTGCTCGCCAAGCTTGTAGCCGGCCTGTTCGACGGCGGTGGCGATCACCTCGAAGGCCTCGTCGTTGCTCTTGAGGTCCGGGGCGAAGCCGCCCTCGTCGCCGACTGCGGTGTTGTAACCCTTCTTCTTGAGCACGGTCTTGAGCTGATGGAAGATCTCCGTGCCCCAGCGCAGGGCTTCGGAGAAGCTCGGTGCGCCCCACGGCTGGATCATGAATTCCTGGAAGTCGACGGTGTTGTCCGCGTGCTTGCCGCCGTTGAGAATGTTCATCATCGGCACGGGCAGCACGTGGGCCGAGGCGCCGCCGAGGTAGCGGAACAACGGCAGGCCGCAGGAGGCCGCCGCCGCCCGGGCTGTGGCCATCGAGACGGCAAGCGTGGCGTTGGCGCCGAGTTTGGCCTTGTTGGGCGTGCCATCCAGTTCGATCATGACCGCGTCAACCGTTTCCTGGTCGGTCGCGTCGTAGCCGATGACGGCTTCGGCGATTGCCTCGTCGATGTTCCTGACGGCGTTCAGGACGCCCTTGCCGCCGTAGCGGCTCTTGTCCCCGTCTCGCAGCTCGACGGCTTCGTGCTCGCCGGTCGATGCGCCTGAGGGCACGGCAGCTTGGCCGACGCTCTCATCGTCCAGGACGACTGTTGCTTCGACGGTGGGGTTGCCTCGCGAATCCAGAATCTCACGCCCGCTTATGTGCACAATTTCTGTTGCCATGGCGGCAAATATACGCCGTGCGGCCGCGGAGTCAAGCCGACGGGGACTGGCTCCTTTTTGCCCGGGCTGACCGTGTGGAGCCAATGCCGGCTTCAGAATACGCGAGGTGCTCGCGGGCGGGAGAGGGCGTGGGCAAAAAGGTGCCTGTCCCCCTCCCTTCAACACGGACCGAGCCGCCAGTGGCGCCCGGCGATGCGCTTGGGGTCACGAAGAGTACTGCTCGAGAGCAGTGGCACAGGGCGGGTGGCATGGGTCCCGACGCAGCGTCGGGACAGGCCGCAGGCCGGAGGGTTTGCCCGTGTATTCGCGGCGTCCGCGCGTCGCAGCGTTCCACCAATAAGACTCTACCCGTATCTCGCGGGGAGGCGTTACCCGTCCACTGGTTGCATCACGGAAGGGGCGTCTCTACAGTACGCCCCGAGGCGCCATGGCGGAAACCCTGTATCTCATCGACGGCCACGCGCAGATGTATCGGTGCTACTACGCGCCGTTTCGCGAGCTGAACTCGCCGACGGGTGAGCCGACCCGGGCGACGTATGTCTTCTCGCAAATGCTGCTGACGTTGATACGCGAGAAGAAGCCGACGCATCTGGCGATGGCGCTGGACGTGGGCGGCGTGCCGGTCTTTCGCGATGAGATCTTCCCGGCCTACAAGGCCAACCGTGAGCCCCCCCCGGAGGACTTCCCGCCACAGCAGGATCGGATCTGCCAGATCGTCGAGGCCGCCGGGATCCCGATCATCCGGCTGCCCGGCTTCGAGGCGGATGACGTTTTAGCGACACTGGCAGAACGGGCGCGCGGCCGCGACATGGACGTCTTTCTCGTCAGCAAGGACAAGGATCTCGAACAACTGCTGTCCGATCGCATCCGGCTGTATGACCCCAACAAGGATGAGGTCATCGATGCCGCGTGGCTGCGCGAGACGAAAGGCTACGGCCCCGAGCAGGCCGTCGATATCCAGACGCTGACCGGCGACAACGTGGACAATGTGCCGGGCGTTAAGGGGATCGGGCCGAAGACCGCGGCCAAGCTGATCGCGAAATACGGTTCGGCCGAGGCGGTGGTTGAACACGCCGACGAACTGACGCCGGCGCAGAAGCAGAACGTCCTGGCGTTTGCGGCACAGTTGCCGATGACGCGCCAGCTCGTGACGCTTCGCCGGGATGCGCCGGTGCGTGAGGCGGTGGACGACCTGCGGTTCACCGGGTTCAACGTCGAAGCCGTCCGGCCACTCTTCGATTCGCTGGGGTTTTCGCGGCTGCTGCCGCAGCTCGACGCGTTCGGGGCGCGAAAGCCCGCGCGGGCGCCGGTTCGCATTCCCGAATCGCTTTTTGATGCGCTGCCGGACGAGCCGGAGCCCGTGCCCGCGGCGCCGCCGCAGGCGATGGGACGGTACACATGCGTCGATACGCCCGAGGCGTTCGAGACCTTTCTGGCCAGGCTGCGGGGGCAGCCTCGTTTCGCGCTCGACACGGAGACGACGAGCCTCGATCCGATGAGCGCGGAACTGGTCGGCATGAGCTTCGCGTGGTGCAGCGGCGAGGCGTACTACCTGCCGTTTCTCGGGGTAGGGTCGCGCCGCCTTGACAGCCGCGCGACGCTGGAACGTTTGCGGCCGATTCTGGAAGACGCCGCCGTCGAGAAGATCGGGCAGAATCTCAAGTATGACCTGGCGGTGTTGAACCAGCAGGGCATGGCGATCAACGGAATCGCCTTTGATACGATGATCGCGAGCTTCGTGCTCGATGCGACGCGACATTCGCACAGCATGGACGCGCTGGCCCTGGAGATCCTCGGCTACCGGCCGATTCCGACGAGTGACCTGATCGGCACGGGGCGCAACCAGATTCGCATGGATCAGGTCGAGATCGAGCGCGTGTGCACCTATGCGGCCGAAGACGCCGACGTGACCTGGCGGCTGTACGAGGCCTTCCGCGAGCAACTGGCCGGCAGCGATGTCGAGACGCTGTTTCACGAGACCGAGATGCCGCTGGTCGAAGTGTTGGCGGAGATGGAGCAGAACGGCGTTGCGATCGATACCGAGCGTCTGGCCGCGATGAGCAACACGCTGGCGGCGCGGCTCAAGACGCTGACCGACGAGATTCACGCGGCGGTCGGCCGGCCGTTCAATATCGACTCGCCGAAGCAACTGGCCGAGGTGCTGTTCGACGAACTCGGGCTGCGCGTCGTCCGGCGCACAAAGACGGCCCGAAGCACCGACGCCGATTCGCTGGCGACGCTCGCGGCCGAGACCGGCCACGCCGTCCCGCGGCTGATGCTCGAATATCGCGAGGTGATCAAGCTCAAGAACACCTACGTCGATGTCCTGCCCGAGATGATCAACGAGCGGACCGGCCGCGTACATGCGAGCTTCAACCAGACCGGCACGGTGACCGGGAGGCTGTCTTCGAGCGATCCCAATCTGCAGAACATTCCGATCCGCACGGAACTCGGCCGCGAGATCCGCAAGGCGTTCGTGCCGTGCGATGCCGACCACCTGCTGCTGACGGCGGACTATTCGCAGATCGAGCTGCGCGTCCTGGCGCACTTCTGCCGGGATGCCGGGCTGATGCGGGCATTCGCCGAGGGCCAGGATATTCACGCCGCGGTCGCGTCGCAGGTGTTCGACGTCCCGCTGGCCGCGGTGACCAAGGCGCAGCGCGGCCGGGCCAAGGCGGTCAACTTCGGCATCATTTACGGCCAGGGGCCGTTCGGGCTCGCGCGCCAGACGGGCATCTCGCAGACCGAGGCGAAGCACTTCATCGATGCGTATTTCCGCCGGTATCCGGGCATCCGCGAGTTCATTGACCGATGCATCCGTGACGCGCAGCGCGATGGGTTCGTGCGCACGATTCTCGGCCGGCGGCGCCCAATCGAGGAGATTCATTCCCGCAATCGTCAGCGGGCGGCGGCGGCCGAGCGCTTCGCGGTCAACACGGTCGTTCAGGGTTCGGCGGCCGATCTCATCAAGCGGGCGATGATCCGCATCCATCATCGAATTCACGCCGAGCGGCGGCCGAGCCGCATGCTGATCCAGGTGCACGACGAACTGGTCTTCGACGTGCGGCGTGATGCGGTCGAAGCCGAGGCGGCGATGATTCGCGACGAAATGATTCACGCGCTGCCGCTGGATGTACCATTGCAGGCGGACATCGCCTGGGGCCAGAACTGGCTGGAAGGCAAGTAGCTTCGCGCGCCGGTGCGGTGTTGGGGAACTCGCCGTGAGTGTCGATCCTTCTTCCAGGTTACACGAGTTCGATTGCCCATTGTGCCGTCGACCGGTGACGGCGATGGGGGGCTTGGCGGGCCGACGGGTCTCCTGTCCACATTGCGGCGGGCGGTTTGACGCGCCCAGCCCCGCGGGGGCCTGGGCGGTGGTCTGCCCGGCCGAGGACGGGGGCACGCCATTTCAGTTCCAGTGCCTCCGGTGCCAGTCGATCCTGGAAGGGCATCCCGCGCAATCCGGCCAGCGGGGCAAGTGCCCAACCTGCGGGGCCGTGTTCACGATTCCGCAGGTGGACCCGCGGACGGGCCGGGCGCTCAGCGCGGCCGACCCCGGTGACGACGGCCAGGATCCGACGCCCGTACATGCGTATGCGGCTGCGGGCGAGCAGGCCCCGCGCATCGTGCGGCTCGACGATGGGCGCGCGACGATCGAATGTCCTCGCTGCCATCACCATTCGCGGATCAAGGCCAACGGCTGCGAGGCATGCGGGCATCCGTTTACGATGGATGGGGCGTTGCGGCCGGCGGTGGTGGCGGCTCCCGGCGGCGGGTTGGTGGCCACGCTGAGCCTGGGCTTCGGCCTGGCCGGCCTGTTGATGGCGATGTTCGGCTGGGGCGCGCTGCTGGGGGCTGCGGCGATCGTGTGCGGGATGATGGATGTGCGGTCGCGTACGGCGCGGCGCGAGCGGCCCGTCTGGACCGGGCACGCACTGGCCGGCGTTGTTTGCGGGACGATCGGCCTGGTGGCCGGCCTCCTCGTGCTGTTGGGGCGACTCGGTTGAGTCGGGCCGAACGCGTTCGTGACGGGGACGGGGTGTTTGCGTACAATAGACCTGCTCTACCCAGCGATGCGGCCACGGGGGTCCGCGCCGGGCATACGGATTGCCCTATTAAGTGGCAGGTCCGCGGGCAGCCCTATCAAGGGAGCGGCATCGATGTTGACGTTTACCTTCCTCGGCGTTGGCGGGGCCTTCGCGAAGCGGAACTTCCAATCGAACGTACTAGTGGAAGCCTGGGCGGCCGGGCCGCACGAACAGGCGGTGCCGGACGATACGCTGCTGATCGATTTCGGTTCGACCGGGCCGCTGGCGCTCTATCAGCTCAAGGACAAGCCGGGCTTCCGCTATCTCGACGCGGAGGGAACGATCCGCTATCCAGCGATCCGGCGCGTCGTGGTCACGCATCAGCACTCGGACCATATCGGTGGGCTCGAGGAAATGGCGCTGATGAACACGTTCATCTTCGCGAATTCCGACACTCGCAAGCCGTTCAAGCCGCAGTTGATCAGCTCCGTCAACATCCTGAACGATCTGTGGGACCAGTCACTCAAGGGCGGGCTCAACACCATACAGGGGCGATACGCGCTGCTGCAGGATTACTTCTTCATTCTCTCGCTGCGCCCCGGGGACGAGGGCAAGGATCGGTTCCTCCTACTCAAGCGCTATCGGATCAGCCTGTTTCCCACCGACCATGTGCAGATCGAGCGCAAGTATGACTGGCCGTCCTACGGCGTATTCATCGAGGACACGCTCAGCAAGGAGTCGGTCTTCTTTTCGGGGGATACGCGGTTCGACTGGCCCGCTTACGCACCGATGATGGAGCGCGCGTCGCTGTGTTTCCATGATGTCCAACTGACCGAGGCGGCCGGCGCCGTGCATGCGTCGATCGGTGAGCTGCGCACGATGCCGCCGGCGGTCAAACGCAAAACCTGGCTCTATCATTACGGCGATGAATGGGACAGCGGTCCGTACGATAGCGTGCCGGACGAGTTCGCCGGGTTTGTCTCGCCGCAGGAACGGATCCAGGTCTTGCCGTAAGCGGCACTGGGCGGTGATGCGATCAGGCGCCGCTCTTCCGGTGCAGCAGCATCACGGTCATGTCGTCCGGATGGACTCCGCCGTCGAGGAACGTGTCGATGTCCGCCTTGAGGTCGTCAATGGTCGTGCTGGCGGACTGGCTGAAGCTGTCGCAGAGGCAGTTGATCAGGCGTTTCTCGCGGAAGCGGTCGCCGCTGGCACCGATGGCGGTCGTGACACCCCGGGTGTAGAAGGCGATCGTTTCACCCGCCTCGATCCGGTCCTCGCTCGTGGTGTATTCGAAGCCTTTCTGGATGCCCAAGGCAGGCATATCGATTGCACCGAAGGGTCTCGGCTCACCGCGCGCATTGATGATCAGGGCCCCGATTCGGCCGGCGCGGCAATGGCGAATCAGCCCCGTGGCGGAGTCGACCATCACGACGAAACACCCGACATAGCGCGACTGTTCCGGTCCGTACAGCAGATGGTTAGCCGCGCGCAGGAAGACATGCGGCAGGTATCCATGGAGCATCGCCAGGCGGAACGACGCATGGAGCTGCGTCATGATCGCCGGCAGAAGCGCGCCCTCGGCGTGCGCGTGCGCGATCAGGAGCGCGCCGATTTCCGTGCCGGGAACCTTGCCCGCGTCATAGACGTCGCCGGAGCTTTCCTGGCCGGCCATGCTGAACGCCGCGATTTCGAACTTCGCCAGCATGGGCATGCCGGCCGGGTCGAGCTGTTCCTGAATCCGCTGGATCGATTGCAGTTCGGTGCTGCTGACGCGGGCACTCTGGCGAAGGCGTTCGTTCAGGACCGCGTCGAGCTGGTGGCCGATCTGGGAGACCATGACGGCAAAAGCGTCGAGGTCCGCCGTGCCGAAACGCTTGCCGCCCTTGCGCACATCAACGTAGAGCATGCCGAGGTTCCCGAGCGACGTCTTGACCGGCGCGGCGAGTGCCGAGCCAATCACGTTGTCGTCGGCCCGGCGAACCAGGATCGTCTGGGACCGTTCGAGGCATCGGTAGCGCAGGTACGTGGCCAGAGTCGGCGCGTCGCAGGACTCGCCGGAGGCGTAGCGCCCGCCGACCGCTTCGAAATCGCCGCTGGCCTGGTGGCGCATGCCCACCCACGCACAGCGGCCGCGGAAGCCCTGCAGAAGGTGCGTCAGGGCGACTTCGACCAATTCGTACACGTCCCGACAGCGGCCTACTTCGAGGCCGACCTGGGCCAGTCGCGACATCCGGGCCGGCTGCAGGTGCAGCGGATCGGTCGGGCGCTTCACGAGCGAACCGGCCGGCAGCGGGAATTTCTTGATTTCGGCCAAGTCGGTCGGGCTCAACCGCTCGTCTTCGGCCCGCGCGGTCTGCAGGTCCGCGCTGACGTACACGGTCAGGACGTGGTTGGGCAGGTCGATCTCGTCCCCGTCGCTCAACTTCCGAGGCGCCACCAAGGGGGCCCCACCGACGCGGACCTCATGGCCGGTGTCCAGCGATTCGAGCGACCACGACCCGTCCTCTTCCGGGCTGATCAGAAGCTGGTGCGGTGCTACACTGACGTCGGACAGATGGACCGAACAGCCCGGCTGAGATCCGACATAGACTGCCTCGTCTTCGAACGAACGATCGAAGACGATGACGTTCCCGTCTTTTTCCTTGGCGACTACACGCATTTGGAGCCCACTGTAGCCCGTTCACCCCGGCGGGGGCGACGTAGCGGTACGGTCTGGCAACCCTCTCGGCAGCCACGGCCTGATCACACGCCGAAGACCGATTTTCGCATGTGCTGCGGAGGACGGCCGGGAGTATACCACCGGCCCGCCTGCATGACTATCGGCGCTAAGGCACGGGCTACGCCGGGCCGTTGCGATCAAGTACAATCGCTCCCCCGCCACGGGGCGGGACCCTCGCTTCACGGCGGGGGAATCCGACTGCTTCACGGATGGGAGTTGTCTATATGGCCGCACCGGCATCGTTGTTTCGTCTCGGCATCCAGAGCTACTGCTACCGCAAGTTCTCGCTCGATCAGGCGATCGGCATGGCCCAATCGCTCAGGCTGCATTTCATCGAGATCTATCCTGGCCACGCCTCGCATGAGGCGACCGCGGCCGAGGCGGCAGCGGTGCGGGCCAGGCTGGCCGACGCCGGTATGCAACAGTCGGCGTATGGCGTCGTGAAGCTTTCAAACGATGCCGAGACGCTCCGGCAGGTATTCGAGCATTGCCGGCGGATGGGCGTCCCGGTGATCAGTGCCGATCCCGACCCGGCCCCGGACTGTTTCAACCTGCTTGAGCGGTTCGTGGCGGAATACGATATTCGCGTCGCCGTGCACAACCATGGGGCCAGGCACCGCTGGTCGCTGGCCCAACAGATCCTGGACGCGATTCAGGACTACGATCCCCGTATTGGCGTCTGTCTGGATACCTCCTGGGCGATCGATGCCGGCGAGGATCCGGCCGCGGCCATCCGGCTGCTGGCGCCGAGGCTCTACGGGATTCACCTCAAGGACAGCACCGGGACCGAGGACGTCGCGGTCGGGACCGGCCGGCTCGACCTGCCCGGCACGCTACGTGCCCTGCGCGACGTCGGCTTCGACGGCTCGTTCAGCCTCGAATACGAGAACTTCCCCGAGGTGCCGCAGCCCTATCTGGAGCAGTGCGCAGAGGCTACCCGTCGCGAACTCGCCCGGCTCTGATCCAGGCCAAGAGGCTTGGTACGCCGTGAACGGGTCTATCGCTTGCGAGCTTTCGCCGGCGCCGGCTTGCCTTTGGGCGCCGCCTTCGGCGCGGCCGCTTCCGCTTTGGCCGCTTCGGCTTTGGGTTTGGCCGCCTCGCTCTTCGGCTTCGCCGGCTTTACGCCACGCGCCACCAACACTTTCTCGCGGAGTTCCTTGAACAGCGCGGGGTTGTCCGCGATGAACTGCTTGGCGTTCTCGCGGCCCTGACCGAGTCGTATGTCGCCGTAGCTGAACCAGGCGCCGGTCTTGTCGACAACGCCGTCCTCCACGGCCAGGTCGATCAAGTCACCCTCGACGCTGATCCCGCTCTCGAACATGATATCGAACTCGGCGGTCTTGAAGGGCGGAGCCACCTTGTTCTTCACGACGCGTACGCGTACGTGCGTCCCGATGGACTTCTCGCCTTCCTTGATCGTCGTGACGCGGCGGACGTCGAGCCGCACCGAGCTGTAGAACTTCAGTGCCCGGCCGCCCGGCGTCGTCTCCGGGTTGCCGAACATGACGCCGATCTTCTCGCGGATCTGGTTGATGAAGATGACAATTGTGCGCGACTTCGCGATCGCGCCGGTGAGCTTGCGCAGCGCCTGGCTCATGAGCCGCGCCTGGAGGCCGACGTGCGAGGCGCCCATCTCGCCCTCGATCTCGGCTTTCGGAATCAAGGCGGCGACCGAGTCGATCACGATGCAATCGACCGCGTTCGATCGCACGAGCATCTCCGTAATCTCGAGCGCCTGCTCACCGGTGTCGGGCTGGCTGACCAGCAGGTTTTCGAGATTGACGCCGCAGCGCTTGGCCCAGGACGGATCGAGCGCGTGCTCGGCGTCGACGAACGCCGCGACGCCGCCGCTGCGCTGGGCCGACGCGATCACGTGCAGCGCCAGCGTTGTCTTACCGCCGGACTCCGGGCCGAACATCTCGACGACACGGCCGCGCGGAATTCCACAGCCGCCCATGGCCAGGTCCAACGATAGGGCGCCGCTGCTGATGCCGTCGACGGCGGCGGACATCGACTCATCCATCTTCATGATGGTGCCCTTGCCGTAACTCTTCTCGATCTGGCTCAATGCCCGGTTCAGTGCCTGCTCGCGACGTGCGTTCGTTTCCTCGGTCATCTTTCGTCTTCCTCTCGAAACTGTGCCTTGCATCCCTGCCGGCCGGAGCGGACTACCGCGGCGACGCGGGGCCGCGACCGGAGGCCCGAAACCACGG
>JAFGKA010000132.1 GCA_016928855.1 Phycisphaerae bacterium | reverse complement strand
GGTCCGCAGGTCTCCGCAGGCGCGGCCTGTCCACGTTCCCGCCCTTGCTGAGGCCACATTCCAAAGATGTGGGTAACAGCAAGCTCTGTGAGCAGTGTTCTTGGAATGCCGCTACCGCTGCGATATCCCAGAACAGCTTCCGCCGTGCTGACAAGCCTTGTGGTGATTCCGAACAGGTTGCGCGTCACACCGACAATGCCGACACAGCAGTGGCACACGGACCGCACACGGGCAAATCCTGCGGGCTTGCCCATGCTACTTTGTGACGGGCTACTCGATCAGCTCCCCGCCGTCGGCGACGTTGTCTTTCGTGAACAGCCGCGTGGGCAGGCTGATGTGTTTCTCAACGTCCTTACCCGCCAGAATATCGAGCGCGACCTCGAGCCCCTTTTCGCCGGGCGTCGGGTACAGGAACGTGGCGGTCAGCTCGCCCGTGCGCACCCAGCGCTGGCCCTCATCGGGATTGCCGTCAATGCCGACGAACTTGATCTGTCCGGCCCGGTCGGCGGCCTTGGCCGCGAGGTAGGCGCCATGGGCCATCGGGTCGTTGTGGGCGTAGACAACGTCAATATTCGGGTTTGTCTTGAGCGCGTCCTGCATGATGGTCTGAGCGCTGTCCTTCTTCCAGTCGCCATCGAGGCCGCCGACGATCTGGATGCCCGCTTCCTTCTCGACGACCTCGTGGAAGCCGTCGCGGCGCTCCTGGGCTGGCGTTGAGGCAAGCCCGCCGCAGATTTCGTAGACGATGCCCTTGGCCTGCCCGGCGCCGCCGAGCTGTTCGACGACATACCGGCCGGCGGCGGCCCCGATCGCCTTGTTATCCCCACCGATGAACGAGGCGTACTTCTCTGTGTTGACGTTGCGATCCAGCACGATGACGGGGATGCCCGCATCCGTCGCTTCCTCGACCACGCGTGTCAGACCGGCCGATTCCTTCGGGCTGATCAGGATGGCATCGACCCTTTGCCGAATAAACGTCTTCATCTGCGCGACCTGCTCTTCGGTCTTGTCGTCGGCGTCGAGCGTCGTCAGTTTCACGTCTGGGTTCTGTCTGGCGGCGGATTCGAGCCGCTCGTTGAAGAGCACGCGCCAGGGCTCCTTCACTGTGCATTGCGAGAATCCGATCGTGTATTTCGCCTTGGCGCTCTCGCTGTCCTTGCAGCCGGCCAGCGCCGCCGCGCTGAGAAGAATCAGGGTCAGTCCGTACCGTTGTCGTGTGTTGTTCATGTTACTTGTCCTCATGTCATGCGGTAGCGCGACGCAGCCGTCGAACGGTATCACCGATCCACCGGGCCAGAATGCCCTCCTGCAGCAGGACGGCCAGCACAATGATAAAGCCTTTCAGGATGGATTGGAATTCGGTCGAGACGCCGCGCAGATTCAGAATATTGCCGAGATAGCCGAAGATGAACACGCCCACGATTGTCCCGCCCACGCCGCCGCGGCCACCCATCAGGCTCGTGCCGCCGATCACCACGGCGGCGATGGCGTCCAGCTCGCGCGTGAAGCCGGCGTCCGCCTTGCCCTGTTCGTACTGGGCGCAGTACAGCACGGCGGCCACCGCGCACAGCACGCCGGAGATCGAATACACCAGCATCTTGATCCGGTCCGTGTTGATGCCGGACAGGCGGGCGGTCTCCTCGTTGCCGCCGACGGCGTAGATGTAGCGCCCGATGCGGAGCTGGCTGAGCAGCAGCGCGGCCAGCAGGGCGCTGCCGGCGAAGAACAGCCCCGGGACGGGAATCAGATCCTTGCCGAAGACCGTGATGTTCGAGGCGAGCAGCTTGAAGCTTTCGGGCGCGACGGCTTCGGTGGTGATGTCGCCGGTATAGATCGGGTGCACCCGGCCGCCCTGGCCGGCGATGTACTTCGCCAGGCCGACGGCGCTGACCATCATGGCCAGCGTCACGATGAACGGTTGCAGCTTGCCCTTGGCGATGATCGCGCCGCTGATGAGCCCGAGCAGAAGCCCGACCGGCGGCACAAGCAGCAGCACGCCGATCACGCCGAAACCGTGCGGGACACGACTCGCGGCCCACATGGCGGCCAACGCGATCGCGGCCAGACCGATACCCGTTATGCCGGCACGACGAACGATCCGCCCGCCCTGGCCTGGCCAGAGTCGCCACGTCAGCCACGCCGCCAACGCGCCGCAGCCGGCGGCGAACGCAGGCACCGCGACCATTGTGGCATGTGTCCACTTCCGCTGCATCAGCAGCATCGCGCAGACGACGCTGCAGAGCGAGAGCAGGCTGCCCACGGACAGGTCGATGCCGGCCGTCAAAATCACGAGCGTCATGCCGATGGCGAGGATGCCGTTGCCAGAGACCTGCCACAGCACATCCCGCTGGTTGTCCATCGTCAGAAACTGTGGGCTCAGCGCTGCGCCCGCCACGAAGAGGGCTAGCAGCCCGAGGTAGAGGGTGGCTGATCGAAGGATTGTTCGCAGTTTCGTTCCGGATTCCGCCATGGTTGGTTCTTTCCACGTCTGAACGGGCGTATGCGTTCACACCGCCGCGGCCATGACTCGCTCTTGTGTCGCTTCCTTTCGTGAGAGTTCCGCCGTCAGGCGCCCGTGCGCCATGACCACGATGCGGTCGCTCATGGCCAGCAGTTCCGGCAACTCGCTCGTGATCAACAGGATCCCGAGCCCCGCGGCCGTCCATCGGTTCATCAGCTCGTAAATGTCGGCCTTCGCGCCGACGTCGATCCCGCGCGTCGGCTCGTCGAGCAGCAGCAACATCGGTTGCGTCATGAGCCACTTTGCCAGGATGACTTTCTGTTGATTTCCGCCGGACAGCGACGTGATCGGCGCGTGCAGCGACGGGGCTTTCAGCGACAGCTCGCGCGACAGCGGCTCGGCCAGCGTGCGTTCGAACCCACCGGACAACCGGCCGCGCGGTGCCGCCCGCTTCAGCGACGCGAGCGTCATGTTGCGCAGGACGCTCATCGACAGCACGAGGCCGGTGGCCTTGCGGTCGTTCGTGACGAAGGCGATTCCGGCGTCGATGCCGTGCAGCGGTGAGGCCGGAACAAAGGGCTTGCCGTCCACGTGCAGCGTGCCTGTCGGCCGCCGCCCGTATTGCCCGAAGATCGAGCCGAGCAGCTCGCTGGCGCCGCTGCCCATCAGGCCCCCGATGCCGACCACTTCGCCTGCCCGGACACATAGGCTCACGTCGTCCACGAGCTTCCGGCCGGCGCCAGCCGGCGTGAGCGAGAGGTGCTCGACGCGGAGCAGTTCGCGGCCGGGCTGGCTGACGTGCTTCGGGAATAGCTGCTCGATCTGCCGGCCGACCATCCAGTGGATGAGTTCATCGCGATCCAGTTCGCTGGCGGGGCGGCAGCCGACGTATTCGCCGTCACGCAGCACTGTGATGCGGTCGGCCAGGGCGTAGATCTCTTCCATCTTGTGCGAAATGTAGATCAGCCCTGCGCCCTGCGCCTTCAGTTCGCGGAGTATATCGAAAAGGCGGCCGGCCTCGGTGTCCGACAGCGCGCTCGTCGGCTCGTCGAGGATGAGGATTCTCGCGTTGCGCGACAGCGCCTTGCCGATCTCGATCAACTGCTGGATCGAGACGGGATACTCGGCGACGGGCCGGGACACGTCGATGCTCGGCGCGAGCTGCGTGAGGAGTTTCCGGGCGTCGGCCCGCATGCGGCCGTGGTCCACCGTGTGCCAGCGCGTCAGCGGCTCACGGCCGAGGAACATGTTCTCGGCAACGCTGAGGTATGGCACCAGCGCGAGTTCCTGGTGGATGATCGCGACGCGCCCGTCCTCGGCGTCTCGCGGTGAATGGAACCGGGCCGGTTGGCCGCCGATCTCCATCAGGCCGGTCCAGTCCGTGTACACGCCGGCGAGGATCTTCATCAGCGTGCTCTTACCGGCCCCGTTCTCGCCGACGAGCGCGTGGATCTCGCCCGGCCGCACGTCGAGCGTGACGCCGTGGAGCACCTCGACGTTGCCAAAGGCCTTCCGGACGTCGCACATCCGAAGCAGCGGCGGGCCGGCGTCGGCGATCACAGGTCTATTATGCGTTTCGGTCGCCATCATGAGATCCGTATGATGTGCCAGGATCATTGCGGACACAAGTGGCCGTATTGCACGCTCGCGGAACGGACGGGATGCCCCGGGGCCCCCTGGGTAGACGCCTCCGGCCGGACGCGTGTAGCTATTGGCCAGCACCGCTCTTACGTGATTTCACGGGACGCAGGCCGCGGGCTTCGGCTTCGGCAGCCGAGCTGAACCAGCGGCGGTTCTCCGGCCGGATGCGGTCGGCATGGGCGGTGCCGGGGACGTGATATACCTTTTCCGTGCTTTTCAGGCTGGCGACAACCGGTGCCGTGGCCGGCAGACCGACCGATTCCGTCAGGAACGCCGTGATCGTCCGTTCGATGTCCGGTGCCCGGCCGAACATCTGCGTGCCGTGCAGGGCCGCGGCCCGCGGGTCGTTTGGATCCTCCGGGGTGATCATGACGCGCGTGTCGGCGGCGAGCCGGCCGAGTTCGGTGGCGGCGATGGCCTCCGCCTGGCTGGCTAGAAGCAGAATCTTCTGCCCCGTGCACTTCTTGATGTGCGTCGTAGTGGACACGCCGAGGTAGTTCGTGCCCGGACTCAGGCAGACCATCGCATCGACCGACCGGTCCCGCGCGGCATAGTCGATCGCGACGCTACAGCCGAGGCTCGCGCCGACCATCGCGAAGCGCGTCAGATCGATCGCTTTCTGTTGGCCCAACCACGCATATGCCGCCATGACGTCCTGGTACATCGCGCGATAGACCTTGCGATCATTGCTCGCGGGTCCGTCGGTTGACGCGTCGGCGCCGGGTAATCGGCTTTCACCGTGGCCGCGCAGGTCGATCGCCAGAACAGCGAAGCCGGCGTCGCGCAGGTGCGGCACAAGTGGCTGCCAGTCGGATCGTGTGCGTTGATACATATGGAGCAGGATGACGACCGGCGCCCCCTCCTTCGGTGGTGCTTTCGGTGCGTAGTAATCACCGACGATCATGACGCCGTCGTCAGTCGTGAACGAAACACGAGCGGGCTCGGAAGACTGTGAGGTCGGTCCGGCGGCCGTGGCGGCGCCGCTCCCGAGCAGCCCGCCGGCGAGGATGCAACATGCAATCAATCGGATCCGGCTGGGCGCAGCATTCATCGGCCTTCTCCTTGTTTCGACTGTGGCGACGGCGTTCATGTGAAGTCACGGCGACAGGATACCATACCCGCTCTGGTCTGAGCAGCGGATAAGGCGGTTTGCGAGGCACATTTTGTGCCTGCCGAGGTGTACAGTGTCGGACGTCTGGCACGTAGGTTCAGGGGCTGGGTACGGCTTTGGCGCGAAATACCGCGATCTCCGACAGGCCAATGTTGGCCGTGCCTGTCTTGGTCTCGGCGACAAGGAACACGATCCACTTGACCGTTCGGGGGGCGAAACGGATCTCAAGACCTTTGCTGGCGTCGTCGGGGAGTTCGCCAGTCTTGAGGAGAGTGCCGTCACCGAGAATGAGCATGCCCCCCTTGACCTGATCGATGTCGTTGGGACGGTCGAAAAGCCAGACACGGTCGATTGTCTCTTCGCGATCCCAGGTGAGCCGCAGTAGCGCGGTGTCGACTTCGCCTTGCGTGCACCACTCGTGCGAAGTGTCGCGGGGAAAGCCATCCACGATTCCATCTGTCGCACCACAAGCTGCGTACCCACGATGGACGGAACTGGTCGTCAGGCGGGCGGAACTGGCGATGTTGTCCTCGCTGTCGAGCGGTCCCGGCGGCTCAATTGGGTCGCTCGGGCCGAGGAGTTTCGTTTGCTGCAGGCACATGCCATAGCGACTGCCCGGCGGACGCGAGTGGAAGTTGACCCCGCCCCAGCCGCTGCTGAAGTTCGCCGCGTAGCAGAGCCAGAGCGTTCGGCCGTCCGCACTGATGAACCTTGAGGGGATGTTTACGAAGTAGGCCTGTTCGCCGAAGTGTTTGAGGTAGGAAACCAGCTTCCAGGGCCCGGTGATCCGGTCGGATTCGAGGATGCAGGTGTTGAAGAAGCCGACCGTGTTTCCGCCATCGGTGACGCACAAGAGGTACTTCCTCAGTGGTGCGTTGTACGTCATGGTCACGCAGCCCATGTTGTCCCGCCAGGTGGCGATTGGCCGAATGCGGCCGAAATCGCTGGTCCAGATCGGCTCGCCGTCAGCGTCGTGGCCGGCGAAGAACTCGTACTTGGCCGCGTCGTTCATGTTTTCCAGAGCGGGTGCCACGCGCAGCAGGTAGATTTCGTCGCCCGTGATCCAACTGTCGTACGCGAATCGGCGGTCGGTGCCGTCGCTGGCTCCATGGGCGACGAGGTAGGCTTTGCCGTCCGGCGAATGCTGCAGGGCCTTTCCGAAGTCCACGACGTGCGGGGCGCCGATCTTGATCGGCTCGCCGTTGAGCGCGTGCTCATCGAATAGTGGCTTGGTCGGCGTATGAGGCGTTTCGTTCCACGTCTTGCCGAAGTCCTTCGACCAGCGAAACCCGACGAACGGGCCAAGCCACGGCCAATTGTACGGGACTCCATCGCGCGGCACGCTCGGGGCAGGATGCAGGCAGTATGTGCCATAGTACCAGATGCCGTCGTGGATCAGGCTTCCGCAGGGATAGCGGCCTTCGTATGGACGCGGACTGCTGGCGAAAGTGCCCTGATTGACGATCGTCAGGTCAAGCGGGTTGTCGCCGATGATCGTGGCGTGTCCTGTGGTTGCCTTGTCGCCGCCCGAGTACGCACGAATACCGTTGACATCTCCATCCGTCCACGGCGAGTACATCTTATCGTCGTCAGCCCAGCAGGGGTACCACGTATCGGCGCCCGTGTACTCGGCGTGCCGGCCGGTGAAACCGATTTTGATGAGGCTTTCGGATGGCGGGAACGGACAGCCGGGCGGCGGGTCGCTGGCCCAGAGGCGGACCGAGCCCTCGGGCGGTACCGGCGGCGCGTCCACCAGCCGCGTGTCGGCTTCATTGGCAAGACCGGGTGCCACGGGCAGGATCGTTCCCCACGCAACGATCGCTACGACTCGTCTGTACGATGCGTCTCGACGCATGCATTCCTCCGTTGGTCTTCCGGTCGGGCTGAGCCGGTGGCACGGGGATGCTGCTGCGAGGCAGCTTCGTCCAGCGTCGTTTTCGGTTGGCGGGTTTCGTCAGGTCAAGAGGGTGCCACTGGCGGCTTGCCCGCCAGTGCTTCGCCGAAGACGTCACCCGTGGCGCTCAAACGAAACTGACATACCGAAAGCAGCCCTAGCGTCGGGTCGGCTGCGGCCAGGCCTTGTTCAGGAACCGGCCGTTCTTGCTGATGACCTTGCCGTCGACTTCGATTCGCCCGCCTTTGCGCAAGTCGCAGACCATGTCCCAGTGCAGCCCGCTGTCGTTGCGCCCGCCCGTTTCCGGGTAGGCGGCGCCGACGGCGGCGTGGAACGTGCCGCCGATTTTCTCGTCGAAGAGCGTATTGCGCGTGTACTGGCGGACAGTGTAGTTCGTACCGAGCGCGATCTCGCCCAGGCAGCGGCTCCCGCGGTCCTGGTCGAGCATCTGGATCAGGAAGTCCTCGCCCTTGCTCGCCGAGGCGTCCACAACGCGGCCGTTGCGGAACCGCAGACGGATGTCGTGGACCTCGCGCCCGCCGTGGACGGCCGGGAAGCTGTAGCAGACCACGCCCTCGGTTGCATCCTCGATCGGGCCGGTGAAGACCTCGCCGTCGGGGAAATTCTCGTGACCGTCGCAGTTGATCCAGTGTCGCCCTTTGACGCCGAGTTGCAGGTCCGTGCCCTGCGGCGTGATGAAGCGGATCTCGCGGGCCTTGTTCAGGAAGTCGGTGACGCGCTGCTGCCGGGTGCTGAGCTTCTTCCATTCGGCGACCGGGTTGGCCGCATCGAGCTTGCCGGCGGCAAAGACGAAGTCCTCATATTCGGCGAGCGACATTTCGGCGTCCTGCGCGGCGGCCTGACAGGGGAACTGCGTACCGGACCAGCGGAGCTTGGCCTTGCCCTTCTTCGCGGCGCGTTTCATGAAGAGATCGAGAATCGGTTTGCGAGCCCGGCTGGCGGCGGCCTGTCGTTTCGGATCGACGTTTGTCAGGGCCTTCGTGTTGTCGTCGGCCCAGATGCCGATCGTTGCGTTGATCGTCTCGACCTCGTGCATCGCCAGGGGGCTGATGTACTGGATCTGTTGTGACGACGCGTCCTTAAGGAAGATCTCCTGGCATTCCTCCGGGGCCATGCGGACGACCGGATGCGCGCCGGCCCGGAGAATCTCGCGATAGATCGCGACGACCAGCGGCTCGGCGATCGGTGGAGCGGAGATTCGAATCAGGTCACCCTTCTTCGCGGCGACCGAGTAGTTGACCAGCACCTGGGCGAGTTTGTCGATCCGTGGGTCACGCATGCGGATTCCTTTGCTTCATGTGTTCCGGGCGTTTCCGTTCGGTCGTTACAGAATGAACCGGCTCAGGTCTTCGTCCTGGCAGATGCCGGCCAGCCGTTCCCGGACGTAGGCCGCGTCCATGGTGATCTTGTCGCCCGCGCGTTCGGGGGCGTCGAAAGAAACGGTTTCGACCACCTTCTCCATGATCGTATAGAGCCGCCGGGCGCCGATGTTTTGCGATCGCTGGTTGACGTCGTGGGCCAGGCCGGCCATCGCGTCGATGGCGTCGCCGGTAAATGTGATGCGGACGCCCTCGGTGCCGAGCAGGGCGATCTGCTGCTTGGTCAGGGCGTTCTCCGGCTCGGTCAGGATGCGGACGAAATCAGCCTTGGTCAGGTCGGTCAGCTCGACGCGAATCGGGAAGCGGCCCTGCAACTCGGGCATCAGGTCCGACGGCTTCGAGCTGTGGAACGCGCCGGCGGCGATGAACAGGATGTGGTCCGTCCGCACGAGCCCGTGCCGCGTCGACACGGTGGAGCCCTCGACGATCGGCAGCAGGTCGCGCTGCACGCCCTGGCGGGAGACGTCCGGGCCGTGCTGCGATTGCGGGCCGGCGATCTTGTCGATCTCGTCGAGAAACACGATGCCGCTGTTCTCCGTGCGGCGGATGGCCATCTCCGTGACTTTCTCGCGGTCGATCAGGCGGTCGCACTCCTGCTGAAGAATGATCTTGCGGGCCTCGCGGACAGGCAGCCGCCGGTTCTTGGGCTCCTTCGGGACGAGCCGTTCGAAGAAGTTCTGCAGCTCGGGGTCGAGTTGGTCCACGCCGAACGTGGCGAGCATTCCCGGCTGTACGGGGCGGTCTTCGGTGACCATGTCGATCAGGCTGTCTTCGAGTTCGCCGGCGGTCAGCTTCGCGCGGAACTTCTCGCGCGTTCGGTGCCGGCGCTGTGCCGCTTCGCTGTCCGGCTCCTGCTCCTCTCTCGCCTCGCGCGGGCTTGGCACGATCGCATCGAGCAGCCGCTCCTCGGTCAGCCGTTCCGCCTCTGTGCGGATGACCTCGGTCTGTTCCGTACGAACCATGTGGATTGCCAGTTCGAGCAGCTCGCGGATCATGCTCTCGACGTCGCGGCCGTGGTAGCCGACCTCGGTGTACTTGGTGGCCTCGACCTTGACGAACGGGGCGTTGACCAGCGCGGCCAGCCGGCGGGCGATTTCGGTCTTGCCGACGCCAGTCGGGCCGCTCATGATGATGTTCTTCGGCCCAACCTCCTCGCGCAGGCCTTCCGGCAACTGCTGCCGCCGCCAGCGGTTGCGGACCGCGATGGCGACGGCACGCTTAGCGTCGTCCTGGCCGACGATGTACTTGTCGAGTTCCTCGACGATCTGTCTGGGCGTAAGTTCAGGCATGGTGGTTGATGCTGTCTCGCGCCGGGCGCGTCTCCTCCAGTCGGATTCTCATGGCGCGCCAGACTGTAACACGTTCGGCGGGTCCCGCCAAGCGGGCGCGGCACCACTTGGTGGCTGGAATGCAGGATATCTCACAAAGCGGAGGGTTGGGGTCTCGCCGTTGTCGGTTGGTAACTCTCGCCGATCCGGTGGGTGCCACTGGTCCCGACGGACGTCGGGACCCGCCAGCGTTCCGACCACCACCGCGCCCGGCCGCCGGCGAACGAAACGGGACTACGCAGGCTGGGCCTGCCGTCGTCGGCCGGCGGCAAGTCGCCGGATCATCGCCTGGCAGCGGATGACGATGGCGCCGTATCGCTGCCATTTCAGGCGCCGCTGCAGTTTGCGCATCGTCGGCTGCTCCGGCTCAGCGGCCAGCGCCCGGCGGACGAGGCAACGTGCATCCGCCCAGCGGTGTTCGTGCACGTAGGCAATCGCCAGCTTCTGCATGGCCGTCGTGCAGTTCGGGTCGAGCCGCAGCGCCTCTTCGCAGTGGACGATTGCATCGCCGAACCGCTCTTCCAGGAAGTAGCAGACGGCCAGATTCTGGCGAGCGCCGGCTTCGTTGGGCCGCAGCTCGATCAGACGCTCGAAGTGCGGGATCGCTTCGTTCGGCCGACCCAGTTCCACCAGGCAGTTGCCGATGGCCATGATCGCGTCGGGATCGTTCGGCATCTGCTCGATGGCGAGCTGAAGATAGCGCTTGGCCTCCTGGTATCGCTGCTGCCGATGCAGCGCGAGCCCGAGGTTGAGGCAGACGCCCACGTAGCGTTCATCGATGGCAACGGCGGTGCTCAACACGACGCTGGCTTCCGTGAAGCGATCGCGCGCCAGTTCGACCCGACCGAGCAGTGCGTGCGCGCGAATGTTCTGCGGGTCGAGTTCGGTCGCGAGATCGAACTTGGCCGCCGCGGCGTCGAGCTTGTTCATTTGCACGAGCAACTCGCCCATGTCGCAGATCAGGTCCACGTTGCCGGGCGTGTCGCGGAACTGGGCGAGGAAGTATTGTCGCGCGCTCTCCAGGTCGCCCTTGCGCCGATACGCTTCGGCGATACGGCGTTTCGCGTCGGGATAATGCGGATCGATCCAGAGTGCCTGCGACCAGCAGTAGACCGCGCGGGAGTAGTCGCCGCGATCGAACAGCGATTCGGCCATGTGCCCGAACGCGTGCGGACACTCGTCGGAGACCTGCTGGGCGAGATAGAACATCTCCTCGGCCTTCTCGTGCTCACCCATCCGAGCGTAGACGGCAATGCGATGGCAGAAGGCCGGTTCGTACTCAGGGGCGGTCCGCGCCAGCTCTTCGAATATCTCGATCGCCTCGGCGTAGCGGCAGGTCCGCGCGAGATTGATCCCGATCAGGGAACGGACCTCGTGGTTCTCCGGGTCGAGTTCGAGGGCCTGCTTGTACGCCTCGATCGCCTCGGGGTATCGTTGGAGCTGGTCGAGCACGGTGCCGCGATTGACGTGCCAGGAGGCGTGAGCGGGGTCGATCTCGATGGCCGCATCGAGTTCCGCGAGCGCTTCGGTCCAGCGGCGAGCCTCGAAGTACTGCTGGGCACGCTCTATCCGTTCCTCACCATCGAGCCAGTCGTTCATGGGTTCCTGCGCCTCGTCCTGGCTGCATGCGTCGCATGCGGCAAACAGCGGCAATCTGGCTATCGGCTAAGCGACAGGGCCTCAGGCGAAAAAACACCGTGTTTGCAGTGTTTACCGCATCGTTTCGCGAGATATCTGACGTTGGTTTCGCCGGGCCGAACGCCCCGGGGGACGCTGGGTGCAATCGTGCAGTGGCAAAGCCGTTTTGACATTTTCGCTTGTTATTGACCTGCCGACGGCGCGGCCGGACTGGCGGGACGCCGTCGCATCTGATAAGCTTATTGGCTCGGTTATGAGGCTCTGAGCAATCCGCTTTTTTTCTCAAGGGTGCCCAAGTCCGTGTCATCTGTTGAAGCCATCGAGTCCTGGGGCGTTGTTGGTGCTGGCGGGGGCGGTTTTCCCACGCATGTGAAGCTGCGGGCCAAGGCGGAGTTCATCCTGCTCAATGCGGCCGAGTGCGAGCCCCTGCTGCACAAGGACAAGGAACTGCTGCGAGTTTATCCGGACCAGGTGATCGCCGGTCTACGACAGGCGCAATCGCTCGTCGGGGCTCGCGAAGCAGTTATCGGAATCAAGGGCAAGTACAAGGACGTGATCGAACTGCTGCGTCCGAAACTCCCGGAGGCCATGCGACTGGCCGAACTGGCGGACAGTTACCCCAGCGGCGACGAGTTCATTCTGGTCTACGATGTTACCGGACGTATCATTCCGCCGGGCAAGATCCCGCTGGCGGTTGGCTGTGTGGTGATCAATGTCGAGACCGCCCTGAACATCGCCCGGGCGGCTCCCGTGACGCGGAAGTTCCTCACCGTCGCCGGGGCAGTGGCCAGGCCGGTGACCGTCGAGGTGCCTGTCGGCGTGACATTCGCCGAGGCGATCGCGATGGCGGGCGGCGCGACTGTACCCGATCCGGTGGTGTTGGTCGGTGGTGTCATGATGGGGAGACTGGCAAGAGATCTGAGCGAGCCGGTGACCAAAACGACCGGCGGGCTCATCGTGCTCGGGGCCGACCATCCACTGGTGCACCGCTATTCGCTCGACTGGTCGGCGATTTCGCGGATCGGGGCCAGCGCGTGCGATCAGTGCTCGCTGTGCACGGAACTGTGCCCGCGCTACCTGCTGGGCCATCCGATCGAGCCGCACAAGGCGATGCGGTCGCTGGGCTTCAACATGGCCGGCGAGGCGAACGTGATCGGCACGCAGTTTTGCTGTGAATGCAACTTGTGCACGATGATCTCGTGCCCGGAGGATCTCGACCCGAAGAACGTCTGCACGCAGAACAAGCGGCGGCTGGCGGCCGAAGGCCAGCGTTGGGCTGTCGAGGCGAACCCTGTGCGGCCGGAACTGCACCTGAACAATCGACGGGTACCGATCGGGCGATTGATCCGCAAGCTCGGGCTGTCGGCGTTCAAGAATGTCGGCCCGATGGCCAACGGCACGCACGCGCCGAAGCGGGTAACGTTGCTGCTCAAGCAGCATGCCGGCGCGCCGGCCGAGGCTGCGGTCCGCGCTGGTGATACGGTAAAGGTCGGCGATGTCATCGCCCGGCCGGCGGCCGACAAGCTCGGCGCCGTCCTGCATGCGAGCATCGCCGGACGGGTGGCCGCGATCACGGATTCCATTGTCATTGAGGCATAGGCTGAGCATCATGCAAGAAGCGATCGGAATGATCGAAACGACGAGCGTCGGCATTGGCTATCAGGTTCAGGACGCGATGTTGAAGGCGGCCGATGTCCAGCTCGTGCTTGGGCGGACGATCTGTTCGGGCAAGTATATCAACGTGGTGACGGGCAAGGTGGCGGCGGTCGAGGCGGCGGTCGAGGCCGGCTTAGGCGCCGCGCCCGACGGCGTGATCGATCACATCGTGATTCCGCACGTGCACGAGAGTGTCTTCCCCGCGATGGCGCAGTCGGTGCAGCTCACGGATCCGACCACCGGTGCGATCGGCATCATCGAGACGTTCTCGGCATCGGCGATCCTCGAAGCGGCTGACGCGGCGGCGAAGGCGGCGGCCGTGACGCTGTTCCGCATCCACGTGGCGATGGCGCTCGGCGGCAAGGGTTTCGTCCTGATGACCGGCTCGGTCGCCAACTGCCGGATGGGCGTCGAAGCCGGCGCCGCGCTCGCACGGAAGAAGGGCCTGCTCGTCTCCGCCGTAGTCATCCCCGGCCCAAGCAAGGAACTCTACCAGGAATACATCTGAGCGACGGTGGCACCGATCCTCCGTGCCCCCGGGGTGCTACTGTTCTCGAACAGTGTCTTCTATGTGCTGCGCCAAGGCCGCATCAGTGTCATCTCGCGGGTGGCATGGGCAGGCCGTGTGCCACAGCTTTCGATCTTGCTGTTACCCGCATTCTGCGGGTGTATGCCCGCCCATTGGCCGCTTTCAGCGGCCTTCCTCGCCGCAGGCGGGTCCATAGGCCGGCCCTTGTAGGGCCGGTGTACGGGCCGGCCGCTGCCTCCCTCTTTCCTTCTCTTCTTCTTCTGGATTTCAACCCGTTTACGGGTTTTTCTTGAGTGCCAGCGGTAGGGTCCGCGCTCGCGGACCAATCCATCATCACAGTGGATCACGCGTGCCAAATGGTCCGCCGAGGCGGACCATTTTTGTACGGTGCAACGGTGATTGGCATCCGATGCGGCGGGTGATAGACTACCGGCGGTGCGATTTAATTTCGCATTGTCGCCACAACCGCGAGCAGGAGAATGGTCATGTCCCTACTGCGCTGCCTGGTTGGCCTGATGGTTGTGCTTATGCTCTGGGGTGTCTGTGGCTGCGCCGGCCCCAAGGCTGAGTCGTGGGCCGATGCCTATTCAGCTCAGCAGCACGGATTCGGCCTGGGCGGCAGCATGAGGGGCGGCATGGGTGGCGGCGGTGGTGGTTACGCCTATAGCCTTGACGTGCCTGCCGTGGATCTGGACGGGGACGGAATCCCGGAAGTGCCTGAATTGCCCACAGCACAACTGGCGGCCGATGTGGACGAAGCGCGGGCGGCTGAGCAACGGGTCCTGGTGTACAGCGGTGCCCTTTCGGTGCTTGTGGCCGATCCGGATGCTGCGGTCAAAGACACGGAGACCCTTGCGGCAGAGGTTGGGGGGTACGTCGAGAGGATCGAGGGATCTGAAATCACGATCCGGATTCCGGCCGCGAAGTTCAATGACGCGATGGATCGGATCTCGACACTGGGCCACGTGGCCGAGCGGTCCATCGAGGCCAGCGACGTGACCGAGACATACCGAGACCTGCGCCTCCGGCTGCGAAGCGCCGAGGCGGTGCTCGAGCGGTTGTTGCAGATTCTCGAAAAGGCCGAGTCTGTTGAAGAACTGCTCGCCGTCGAGAAGGAAATCGGGCGGAACCGCGAGGAGATCGAGCGTCTCAAGGGACAGATCCGCTTGCTCGAACGCAAGATTGCGTACAGCGCCATCACCGTCGAGTTCGCGCCCGTGCAGGAAGCGCGTGCGGAGGATCTCATGCCCGAATCGCCGTTCCCGTGGCTCGATCAGTTGACCGTGGAGCATGTGCTTCGGATGCGCCCGGCACGATTGCCGCCAGGCGCTCTCGGTGGTCATGGCGATCCTTCGGCGTGGTAGGGCCCATCGTGCGACGGCTCGCGTGTTCTGGCAACGGTACGCTCAAGTGAGGTGGCTGGAGATGAACAGGTGGCAATCGATCACGGCGGCCAGCCTTGCGTTGATCTGTGCCGGATGCGCCCATACGCTCCCGGCCGGTTACGTCAAAGTCGATCCGGGCCATGCGTACCGCTTTCGCGCGGTGAATGCCGACGGCGCCGCGTTCACGCTGCGCACTGAAGAGAACCCGGAGAACGGCGATCTGGTCTTCTGGGGGAAGGCGATCAAGCGCAACCTCGTGGACATCAAGGGCTACAAACTCGCCGACGAGCGCGACGTAGCACTTCGCAGCGCCGCCGATGCGCGCGAGATGACATTCGACTACAAGCGGGCCGGCAAGGAGTACACGTACCTGCTGACGCTGGTGGTCAGCGGTCGTCGCGTCCACATCTTCGAGGCCGCCGGCGAGAAGGAACGGGTCGCCGCGGACCTGCCCGAGATCCGCAAGGTCATTGCGGAATGGCCCGCGCTGTAGGGCTGTTCCGGCACCTCAATAATGAAGCAGCTGCTGTGCCTTCGACAGGGTGGCCCATCCCTGCGGTGACCAGTAGATCAGTGGAACAGTAGACCGCAGGTGATCAAATGCATCCGTCCAACCGGCACAAGTGTCGCCGTTCGACCTTCTTCGCTCTACTGTTCAACGGCTCTACTGCTCACCTGCTCTATCGCCGTCTTGCGGCGATTGGGGTGGGGTCTCGATGATGGAATTGTACGGCCCGCCGCTTGGCGAAATGTGGCGGCCGGTGTCCTCGCTGGCCGTGACATATGGATGTGGGCTGTCGGCGTAAGGGGACACCACTCGTTGTTGCCGGCCGGCGTTACTACGATGCTTCTATCCGTGTACGTGGTCAGCATACTACCTCGGCAACAACGAGTAATGTCCCCGGCTACTTCATCTCCACGCCGGGTTTGCCGCAGCGGCCCATGTGCCCCAATGGTCTGCCAAGGCGGCCCCAACCTGGCTACGGCTGCCTGAGCACGTACAGCAACTGTTCTGATCGCGCATCGGGCGGGCGGCCGTCGTAGCCGGTCGATACCTGCTCGATGGCAAGGCCCGCCTCGGCGAACTGTGACTCCAATTCGGCGGGAAATGAGTATCGACGCTCGGTGGTGAACTCCGTGCGGATGACCGAACCGGCAGCGGGCGTGACTTCAAAGACATGCCGTCGGGTCTCAATCTGGCGCTGCGTGTCCATCGAGTATGCATTCCAGCCACGGATCCGGTCACCGGTCCGGCAGTCGCGCGTGTCCACTTTGAGGAGCGGTTCGGACGGGCAACGCTCGATCCGCGCGTACGGCACGAAGACGTCGATGAGCAAGCGTCCTTTGGGCAACAGGTGCGCAGCCAGTTGCGCCAACGCCTTGTGCTGCGCCTCGGGCGTGAGCAGGTAGTTGAACGCATAGAAGGGTACGAGGATCAGGTCGTGCTTCGTGCCCAGGCTCAGTTCGCACACGTCGGCGCGAAGCGTCTGGACTCTCCGCCGTACATCGTGCGGCTCGCTCGCGAGGCGAGCTTCGAGCCGCGCCATCATGGATGCCGAACTGTCCACGGCGACGACGGAAATACCCGCCCGGGCGAGAGGGACGGTGAGACGCCCCGTGCCGGCGCCGATCTCCACGACGGGCGCTCGCGCAGCGCGGGCGTATTCGAGATAGCACGGCAGATCCTCGAGCCACTCGCCGACGTAGAGGTCATAGAACGCGGAGAAATCAGCGTAAACATCACCGGCAGGACGGCAGGCCATGCGTCAACCTCGAACGGCTTGCACCAACGTCGAACATGAGACCCCGTGGCGATAGCGATTACGATGATCGCGCATAGTCAGGATCGCTCCGTTCCTCGTTCCTGTGATGTAGGGGCCGGTTGCGATGTTGGCGCGGTCGTTGTTGGCGTGGCCGGCATGTCCCAGATCTTGATCGAGCCGCCGTTGAAGGTGGCCAGGGCCTTCGAATCCGGCGAGAAGTGGGTAAGCAGGATCGTTCCGCCGCCATGCCGGAAGATTTTGAGCCGCTTGTGCGTCGCACGCTCCCAGAGCCATACCAGTCCCTCCGGGCCCGTGCCCGCCGCGATGAACCGGCCATCCGGGCTGATCGCCACGGTCGAGATCCGGTGGCCGTATTCCTCGGTTCCGCTCAGTGTGGCCGCCCAGCGTGGTTGCACCGATCCGTCGCTAACCGCCATCGGATAGACGAACCCGCCCGACCCGACGGTGTAAATAAGCTCATTGTCCGGTGAGAAGACGACGCCGGCAGAACACACTTCTTGCCGCGGTCGGTTTTCCCAAAGGAGGTACTCTTCATGGACATCGTAGACCATCGCTCCACAATCCCAGGCTACGACAGCGAGGTAGGCGCCATCGTCGGAGGGCATGACCTGTCGCACGTTGCCCGCGAAACGGGCATACTGTTCTAATGGTAGAAGCCACGTGAACGAGGCCGTTTCCGCGTCGAGCAGACCTACCCCAACACGCTCATTGAAATCCGGATTTCCTCGACGTTGTTCCCTAAACAACAAACCGACATAACGACCATTTGCGCTGAGTGTAGCCGTCTGCAGCCACCACGACGGATCGACGATGAACTCCACCGATCTGCCGTTGTCAGCAGTGTCGTGGACGACAAACGACGGCTCTGGATTGGTTTGTCCAGTGGGATTGACGAGGTATCGTCCGTTGCCCAGCCATGTCACACAGATGCCTGGGATTGTGGCGACGCTCGTGGTCTTGCTGAGGTTCCCGTCATTCCAAGTCCACACATCCAGCCAATCTGTCTGATCACCGTGGGTGCCATACAGGTAGGCGCCGCCGCAGCCCCAATGGGCGAAACCGCCTCCCTCGCCTTTCCATGTTATTGCTGCTCGCGGGACACTGTCGATCTTTGGCGTCTCTTCGCAGGAAATACCGCAAACGGGACAAACGAGGACCATCAGCACCGCTGAAGCGCGTTGAGCTCTGTGGAAAGTGATGAGTTGGGTGCACGTGCGGACTTTCATGGCGGAGAATCCCTGCCACGGTGGCGGATCAAAGACGGCGGTTGAGACGCCGGCCGCTTCATTGCGATCGGCAACTTCGTGCCTCTGTCCTTTGTCCTCTGTCCTCCCCCGCTCACTTCATCTCCACGCCCGGTTTGCCGCGGCGGACGACGCCGATGGGCAGCGCCGGCTGGCCGGCTTCGTGGAGCTGGCGGATTACGCCGTCGGCGAAGCCGCGCCGGACGATCATGACGTAGCCGATGCCCATGTTGAACGTGCCGTGCATGTCGGCCGGGTCGGCACCGAGCGATTCGAGCCAGTCGAAGACCTTCGGCACGGGCCAGCTCTTGCGCTTGAGCACCACGCGGCAGTTGTCGGGCAGCATCCGGGGGATGTTGCCGGTCAGCCCGCCGCCGGTGATGTGGGCCATGCCCCGCACCACGCGCTTGCGCTGATAGTGCCGCAGCAGCGCCAGCACGGGCTTGACGTAGATCCGCGTCGGCCGCAGGAGGGCGTCGGCGACCGTCTCGCCGAGGGCGTCGATGTGGGCATCGACCTTCAGCCGGGCACGGTCGAAGACGAGGCGCCTCACGAGCGAATATCCGTTGGAATGAATGCCGTCCGAGGGCAGGCCGATGACGGCGTCGCCGGGTTCGATCGGGGCGTTGTCAGCCAGCCGCTTGCGCTCGACGATGCCAACGGCGAAGCCGGCCAGGTCGAACTCCTTCGGGCGATAGATGTCCGGTTGTTCGGCCGTCTCGCCGCCGATCAGCGAACAGCCGGCCTGGCGGCAACCCTCGGCGATGCCCGAGACGATCTCCTCGATCTCCGCCGGGTCGAGCTTGTGAATCGCGACGTAGTCAAGGAAGAACAGCGGCTCGGCCCCGCACGTCAGCATGTCGTTGACGCTCATCGCGACCAGGTCGATCCCGACGGTGTTCAGCCGGCCGGCGGCGGCGGCGACCAGCACCTTCGTCCCGACGCCGTCGGTGCAGGCGACCAGCACCGGCTCGCGATAGTTCGTGGGAAAGCGTTTTTCGTCGCTGTCGAGGCGAAACAAAGCGGCAAACGAGCCATAGCGGCCGAGCACGCGGGGGCCGAACGTGCTGCGCACATGCGGCTTGATCCGCTCGACCATGAGGTCGTTGGCGTCTACATCCACACCGGCATCCCGGTACGTCAGCTTCTTCTTACGAGCCATGCCGAAAGCTTAGCGTCGGCTCCGATTTTGGACAACAGGTCTGCGGAACGAGAAACCGCTCCGACGCCGCAGCGGCGATTCCTCCTGTTTACCTGTTCGGCGCGCGGCTGCCACTGCGAGCTTGCCCGCCGGTGAACCTGCCGCCGACGAAACGTAGCGGCCGGCGTCCCCGCCGGCCGTGGCATGTCGACATGGGCTGTTGGCGTGAAGAACCATGAACGGGCGTGAATGCTCCCGACAGTGGCCTTGTTCGTCGGGAGACAGCCCGCAGAGTTCCAAGACGGCTTGCGAGACGCAAGCCGCTACATTTCCATCCGAATGGGCGGCTTCAGACGGCGGCGCCGGGTACCACCGGCAGCTAATCCACGTCGGGTCTACTGCTCAACTGTTCTCCTGCTCACCTGCTCTGACTACCCGCCCCAGCTCCAGCCGACGGTCATGCCGCCCCAGAACTCGTCGTTGGCGATGTCGGGATGCCGCAGGCCGCTCCATGCATTGTTGTAATAGAGTTCACCCGCGACGGTCAGGCTGCCGGCCCAGTCAGGCAGTTGAAGCAAGGCGCCGAGATCATACTCGCCCACCAGCGACCACTGATCGCCGGCGAACCGGGTCGTGTTGTCCTCGTAATAGCAGGCGTCGATCGCCACCATCCAGCCCGGTGTGAGTGTGAAGTTCTCGAACAGCTCGAAGCCGTGGCTGATGCTGAACTCCATCCACACGCCGCCGAGCGCGTCGACATCGTGGGCCATGAAGAACGACGGGTTCAACACGCCGTCTTCGTTGTCGGGCCACAGCCACTGCCACAGCCACGCGTCGTTGTGGCTGATCGACCAGTACCACTCAAAGGTGTTGGCAGCCTTGTCGTTCATGATCGTGTACCAGGCGACACCCAGCGCGATGTCGGACTTGATCGCATCGAGCGTGTAGCCCCACTCGATGGTGTGGTCGATTTCCTGGCAGTTCTGGCCGCCCTGGCTGTCGAGCAGCCGGTCCTGGTCGCCGTACCATTCGAACCAGGCGCCGTACGTGATACTGCCGAAATCGCCCAGGTCGAAGCCGACGTCCACGCCGAACTGGTGATTCGGCTTCTCGCGGCCTTCGCGGGCGTGCTCCGAGTAGTTGGCGAAGCGGAAGATGTAGTCGCTGTACAGCGAATAGGCGAGGCCGACGCTGACGGGCAGGCTCGGCTCGTCGCTCTCGGTCGACGCACGTTCGGTCCGCTCGGTCACGACGACGTCAGATGCCTGGGCCTGCGCCAGCTCGGCGGCGGGCAGCGCCCGCGCGGGGCGCAGTTCGAATGGGGACGTGTCACCGGCAGACGTTCCACCGGCCCATGCCGGCGTCGCCACCAGCAGACAGGCCAGCGTCGTACAACTCGCCCATCCTGCACGTCTGAAGGCCGATGCCATTGCGCACCTCCCGCGCTGAAAGCGCACTATCGCCGTTCCGTAATCACCGGACTGTTCACCAGGCTCGAGATTGAAGGAGGCGCCGCGAGAGCGACGGCCTCCGATCGTCCTTGACGGTTCTAGATCTGAATCGCGCCGTTGGTGGCCGCGCTGAGCACCGCGTTGATCGCACCAAAGATACCCCGATTGACGATCTCGCCGGCCTTGTCCGACCAGAAGTTGTCCGGAAGGCAACCGCTCGAAAGGATCAGGCAGCCGGCCAGCGTCGCCCAACCAAGCGTCTTCGAAACTCGCTTCATCGTTCTACTCCTCTCTTGGGGAAGGCGTCATCCTGTGACGATGGCCGTCCTCGCCGTTTTGCCTGTGAGAGCCGACAACGCACTGCCGCGATGCCGCCGGCGCGCGATTGTCAAAACCGATCATCCGTGTGCCGCGCCTGTCGCAGCGGGTCCGGTTCTTGCACGCGTCGTCCGGCGCGCCTCCGGCACGCGGCAAGGTTCACACTCTCGTACCACTCAACATTATCGGAGCATCGTTTCGTATTACAAGAGCCCGAGCGTTTCGATCGCACGCCGGCGTGTCCGCCGCACGCGTCGCGCCGCTCCCGCGATGCGGCCATTCGTTCCGGCCGCTTCCGCGGGGCCAGGGCTTGGCCTGCCCGTCGGGCGAGTAATGCACGTGCCGTACCGCAGCGGCTTCGGGCACGCCCTTTCGTGCGGGCTTTTCGTTAAGTATTTGCACAGAAAGGACTTATAGGCTTCGCGTCGATTGCGTGTCGCTGCGTAGCCGCGCCCGGCGGCCTGCCGGAAGCCACCGGAAGGTACGTTTTGCGCGACAGTGCTCAGACTGAAGGCACGGCAACAGTTTTCTGTCACCCGGCCGCAGGGTTCATCCGGGTGGCATGGGCAGGCCCGAAGGGTTTGCCCGTGTTCTTCCGTTCGCGCGCCGGGTGCCACTGGCGGCTCGCCCGCCAGTGCTGTGCCGGCCAGCGTAGGTGGCATGCGCAGGCCCGACAGTGGGTCGTTGGGCGCGCCCGTGGGCGTACACGCGCAGCAGCCCGGCCGCTTCTGCTCTACTGTTCGCCTGCTCAACTGTTCTCGCCCGAAGGGCGCGGGTTTGCCCGTATTCCTCCGTCCGGGGCCGCGCGCCTACACCAGCAGTTCGGCGATCTGCACGGCGTTGAGCGCCGCGCCTTTGCGGAGCTGATCACCGCTGACGAACAGCTCGATCCCGCGTCCGTCCGGCTGGCTGATGTCCTGCCGGATCCGGCCGACGAGGATGTCGTCGCCGTCAGACGAGTCGAGCGGCATCGGGAAGTAGTTCTTCACGCGGTCATCGACGACCTTCACACCGGGCGCGGCCGACAGAATCTTGCGAACCTCGTTTTCGGTGATCGGCTTCTCGAAGGTCAGGTTGATCGCTTCGCTGTGGGCCCGCATGACCGGGACGCGCACGCAGGTCGCGGTGATCTGGATGGCGTCGTTATGGAACATTTTGCGCGTTTCCTTGACCATCTTCATCTCTTCTTCGTTGTAGCCGTTGTCGCCCACTTTCGAGTTGTGGTTGAAGAGATTGAAGGCGATCTGGTGCGGCAGCACCTTCGGCGTGACCGGCTTGCCAGCCAGGACGTCGCGGCTTTGCTGTTCCAGCTCGACCATGGCCTGATACCCGGCGCCGCTGGCGGCCTGATAGGTGCTCACGACCATCCGTCGCACGGGGTTGACCTTGTGCAGCGCGAAGACCGGCACGACCATGATGATGGTCGAGCAGTTCGGGTTCGCGATGATGCCCTTGTGAGCCTTGACGTCTTCGGGGTTAACCTCGGGCACGACCAGCGGCGTGTCCGGGTCCATGCGGAACGCGGACGAGTTGTCCACGACGACCGCCCCGGCCTTGGCGGCGAGGGGGCCGAACTCGCGACTGATCGAGCCGCCGGCGGAGAACAGAGCGAGGTCCACGCCCGCGAAGCTGTCCTTGGTCAGCTCCTGGATCGTATGGTCGGTCCCGCGGAACGTGAGTTTCTTGCCCGCGGACCGCGCGGACGCGAGGAACGTGATCCGCTTGTACGGGAAATTCCGCTGTTCGAGGACCCGAATGAACTCCTGGCCGACCGCCCCGGTCGCCCCAACAATTGCCACATGGCCGCTCATGTTCTGTTACTCCAAAAGAGCACCCAAAGTCGAGCCCCCCAGTATACCAAAAACCCCCGCCGGGTGAATGGGCCCCCCGAACGCGACCAGAGGGTTGGAGAGGGCCAGGCAAGATCGGGTGCCACTGGCGGCTCGCCCGCCAGTGAAACGCCCGCCGACGAAACGCAGCGGCCGGCGTCCCTTCCGACTGTGGCACGTCAACGCGGACTTGGCTGCGCACGGGTGATCCGTTCGGCGGGATCTGAACGGAACAGCGCGTGTGATATGCGTGTGGCGATCGCGGGGCCTGGGGCTTCGTGGGCTGGGCATGGGGCTGGTTCGCTTGGGGGTTCGGATGGCTTTGGGGATGCGGGACGGACAGCGGGGGGCATCGGCTGCGGCGGCAACGCTGGCTCCGATGCCGGCAACGGTGACCCAGACGCCGACGATGGCGACTCAGACACCGACGGCGACTCGGCCGCTTGCGGCCTCGTCGGTGCCGGCTTCCGTGCGGGCGTTGGTGCCGTTGTTGGCGTATCAGCGCGAGGACGTGGAATCGGCGGCGCGGTTCAACTGGTGCTGCTGGTCGCGCCAGATCGGCAAGAGCTTCACGAAATCGCTGCGGCGCCTCTTGCGGGGGCTCGAGCGCGGTCGGAACCAGGTCTTCCTCTCCGCCGGCGAACGACAGAGCCGCGAGCTGATGCTCAAGACGCAACAGCATTGCCGGGCGCTGCAGATCGCCGCGGAACTGCACTCGCACGACTGGCTGGCGGGCGTCGAGTTCCGCCACCTCGAAATCCGCCTGCCTGGCGACATCCGCATCATCGGCCTGCCGGCCAATCCGCAGACGGTCCGCGGCTTCACCGGCGACGTCTTCCTCGATGAGTTTGCCATGCATCAGGACGACCGCGAGATCTGGGCGGCGGTCTTCCCGACGATCCTCCGCGGCGACGGTGAACTGGACGTCGCCAGCACGCCGAAGGGCGTCGGCAACCTCTTCGCGTCACTGCGCGGCAACGACCGATTCCGCCATTCGGTCGTGACGCTCTACGATGCCGTCGCGCAGGGCCTCGAACTCGATCCCGAGGAAATCCGTCTGTCGATGAACGACGAGACCCTCTTTCGCCAGGAGTTCCTCTGCGAGTTTCTCGACGAAGTCAATGCGTTTCTGACCTACGAGCTGATCGCCTGTTGTGAAGAGGATGCGTGCTCGCGCGAGATCGACTGGGCGGCGCTGGCCACGCGCAAGCACGGTGTCTTTGTCGGCGTCGATGTCGGCCGACGGCGGGATCTCACCGTGTTCTGGGTGCTGACGACGGCAGGTGATGCCCTCACAACGCTGGGCGTACTCGAACTGCGTAACGAACCGTTTCGCGAGCAATACGCGCTGTTGCAACGTCTGCTCGCCATGCGGGCGGTCGAACGGTGCTGCATCGACGCGACCGGTATCGGCATGGCCATGGCCGAGGCGGCGCAGGACGACTTTGGCTCCGCGCGCGTCGAAGCAGTGATGTTTTCGCCCGGCGTAAAGGATCGCCTGGCGACCGGGCTCAAGCGTCGAATGGAGGATCGCACGCTGCGCGTGCCGGCGGATCGAGCGATTCGCGAGGACCTGCACGCCGTGCGCTGGGATGCGACCGCCGGCGCGCTGGGCCGCTTCGTCGTGGTGCCCGGCGGCGATTCGCATGCCGATCGGTTCTGGGCGCTGGCGCTCGCGGTCCGTGCGGCCGATGGCGGTAGCGTTGGCCCGGTCGAGTTCCGTTCGGTCGGCACGCTGCGATTCGCGCGGATGGGGATCTGGTAGCCGGCGGAGTGGCTGTTGGCTCAGGCACTGCGGATCCCCAGGCTATGGGGTCAGAGCGCATTTAGTCATTAGTGGCGTCAGGAGGGATCATGGGACTCATCAAACGAATTGCCAATGCCGTGGTGCGGGCGGGTGCGGCGCCGCGGCCGCGTGCGGGACGCATGCTCTATCCTCGCGTCGAGGATACGTGGCGCGACTATCCGGCCGACGGTCTCACGCCGGAACGCCTCGTGGCGATTTTGCGCGAGGCCGATTCGGGCTCGGTCGATCTGGCCATGCAACTCTTCGAGCAGATGGAGGAGAAAGACGCGCACCTGCACGCCGTGGCCAACACGCGGCGGCTCGGGCTTACCGGCCTCGATTGGCGCGTCGTTTCGGCCGCCGAGATGCGCGAGGGCATCGATCGCGTCGCGGCGGACGAGGCGGCGGCGTATTGCCGCGAGAGCCTCGTGTCGCTCGACCGCTGGGACGACATTCTGCAGCACCTCTCGCTGGCGATTGGACGCAATGTCGCCGTGGCGGAGTTGGTTTGGGAGGTACGCGACGGCGGTCATCGGCTCGTCGATGTCGTGCCGGTGGATTTCACGCGGCTGATGTTCGATGCGGTTGGCGATGTGCGCGTGGTGATCGGCAAGAATGCCTCCGACGGTGCGATGTTGCCGCCGAACAAGTTCATCGTGCACACGCCGCACGCTTCGTCAGGCCATCCGATGCACGGTGGGCTCGCTCGCGTCAGCGCGTTGTCGTTCCTCGGCAAGAGCTTCGCGGTCAAGGACTGGCTTGTTTTCGCGGAAGTGTTCGGCATGCCGGTGCGGATCGCGCGTTATGAGCCGTCGGCAAGCGAGGAAGAGAAACGCGAGCTGCTGCGCATGCTGCAATCGCTCGGATCGGATGTCGCCGCGGTGTTCAGCAAGGCGGTCGAGGTCGAACTCGTCGAATCCAACCGCGGCGCGCCGCGCCCGCCATTCGAAGCGATGTGTAATTTCTTCAATCGCGAGATCAGCAAGGCGTGGCTCGGCCAGTCGCTGACGACCGAGACGGTCGGCGAGACCGGTACGTTCGCCGCCGCGGAGATTCACAACCGCGTCCGGCTCGACCTGCGCCAGGACGACATTCGCAAAGAGGGTCGGACGATTCGGCGCGACGTGCTCCGGCCACTGACGGAATTGAAGTTCGGCCGCGGCGTGCCAGTGCCGTACTTCGAGCGAAAACTCCAACAACCGCGGGACCTCAAGAGCCTGGCCGAGGTCGTGTCCGTGGCGGTCAATACGCTCGGGATGCGCGTGCCGACACACTGGGCGCACGAGACGCTGGGCATCCCGGCCGCGTCGGCGGAGGAGGCGGTGCTGAACGGGAATGAAACGAAAACGGGCAAGTGACGGAGCCAACGGGGATCCGTTCCACGTGATGGACAAGGAGAAACAGATGACCAAAGGCAATGCAGAGCGCGACACGAGGGAGATGACGGCGCTGCGGTCGGCGGAACTGACGGATCCGCTGCCGAGGGAGGTGCTGCTCGTGCCGTGGGGCGAGGTCAACAGCGCGAACGGCACCTTCGTGCTCGACGAAGAGGCGGCGCAGGCCGTCATCGAAGCGTTCGCGGCGCACGGCACGGACATTCCGATCGACTACGAGCATCAGACGCTCGGCGGCTCGTATGCGTCGCCGTCGGGTCGCGCGCCGGCGGCGGGCTGGGTCAAGCAGCTTTCGCTCAAACACCCGTCGGCGGACGGCAACGCGGGGTTGTATGCGACGGTCGAATGGACGGAGCCGGCGCGGGCGCAGCTTGCGGCGCGCGAGTACCGGTATCTCTCGCCGGTGGCGATGGTGCGCAAGTGTGATCGCAAGGTGGTTTCGCTGCATTCGGCGGCTTTGACGAACAAGCCGGCGATCGTTGGCATGCGGCCGATCGTGAATCGGATGGCCGAGGCGGTGGGCCAGCTTCGCGAGCAGCTCGGACTCGATGCGCAGGCGGACGCAGAGACCGTCGTGGTGGCGGCGTGCGAGCGCGTCACGGCGCTGACCGATGCGGCTCGCCGCAACGTAGCGGAATCGTACGTGCTCGCGGCGATGGAGGCCGGCAAGCTGACCGAGAGCCAGCGCGAATGGGCACTGGCCCTGGCGATGCGCGATCCGGCCGAGTTCGCGGCATGGCAGGCGGCGGCGCCGGTCGTTGTGTCGGTCGGGCGGAGCGAGGTGCCGGCGCGTCACGACGCCGACGGCGTGCGAGGCGATCGCGAACGCATCGTCG
>JAFGKA010000131.1 GCA_016928855.1 Phycisphaerae bacterium | reverse complement strand
GTCAGGACGTCCTCGGCGATCCCTTCAACGAGGCCGCCTTCGACCTTGACGACTGCCGCCGTCGCCACGTCCAGCAACAGCGCAGGAACAACAGCGGCTGCAACGAGCCATGACATCTTCACGTATTCATGCTTCCTGTCCGCTCTAGTGGAACAACCTCGGAGCGAAATCGTTCAGACAGCGGCGCCACGTCAACCACTCGTGGGCCGTGCCAGGCGACTCGAAGTAGACGTTCCGGATGCCCGCCTTGGTGAGGTTTTCGCTGAACTCCTTCGTACGGGGGCCTTCCATCGAGCCGATCCCCAGGAACAGGACCTTGACCTGCTCGTTGAAAGCGGCAGCATTCGCGAAGACGCCGTTGTTCGAGGTCTTCGGGTCGAACGTGCCCCCAAAGCCGCCGGTGCTGCCGCTGAAGCCGCCGATGTAGGCGAACTTGTCCAGGTTTTCGAGAGTCGTCAGAAACGTTTGCATTCCGCCCATCGACAGACCGGCCATGGCGCGATTCTCCCGCCCAGGCAGCGCTCGGTACGTCCTCTCGATCATGGGAATCAGATCGGTGAGCATCATTTCGGTGAATGTCGCCCCGGTGAAGCCGGCCAGGCCGCGACGCCGGTCCGCGGGCGCGCCCGGCTCCGGCGCGGGCCAGAGTTGTCGCGCGAAGAAGACCCAGCCTTCCTCGCCCGGCTTCACGGCGTTGAGGTTGTCCATGACCATGATCATCGGCTTGGCCGTCCCGGCCGCGATCAGGTTGTCGAGGATGAAGTCCGCATGCCCCTGGAGGTGCCAGCCGGTTTCGTCCTCACCCCAGCCGTGCATCAGATACAAGACGGGATAGCGCGTCTTGCCGGCGTCGTAGTCGGGCGGTGTGTAAACGTAACAGCGCCGCCACTTCTCGGTGACTCTGGAGTAATACCAGCGCTGGCTCACTTGGCCGTGCGGCACGTCCTTGGCAAGGTAGTAGTCCACGTCCGACGCCTCGGGGATCTCGATCGCGCTGTTGGCCCAGCCCGAGCCGAAGAACGTCCGTGTCGACGGATCGGCGATCGTGACGCCATCCACGACCAGGGAGTAGTAGTGGAATCCCTCGACGAGCGGAGTTGTAGTGACGCTCCACACCCCATCCTCTCCCTTCACCATGTCGAAGTCCTTCCCGACCTTGACCTGCACCTTCTGAGCGTCGGGCGCCGCAAGGCGGAAAGTCGCGCTCCGGTCGGGATGGACGCAAGGGTGCTGCGCGCCGGGAATGTTCAGTATCGATGGCTTGCATTCGTCCGTCGTCTGTCCCCAGCACATCCCGCAACCGAGCAGCAGGAATGCGAGACTTTTCACGAGTCCTCCTTGAGCAGTGCTCATCGTGTCCTTCCTTTCGGTCAGAATCATAGACCTTTGATCGCTACGGCATGCCCGTCACATGGCGGATGCCCGCCGCGGGCTGCCCAACGCTGACACGATCCGCTCGGCATCGGCAAGCAGAGCGCTGGCGAACGAGATCCAGCCGAGTCGAGCGGAACATCTGGCGTTCAGCGTGAGCATTCGAGAGCTATTTCGTAGGGAACTCATAGATGCTGACGCTGAAGGGAGCGAACTCCTCCTTCGTGGGGATAGCCCTCAGCGTTTTCTCTTCGATCTTCACGCCCGGCGCTTGACCGACGACCACGGTCGCCGTGAGGCTCGGCGGGGCCAGGCGGCGAAGCGTGCCTTTGCCCGCGAGCTTAGCGCCGCGGATTTCGATGCTCAGAGTCTGTTGGGATTCGGTCGGGTTGATGACGGCGACCGTGAGAGTCTTTCGGTCGGTCGTCCAGGCGGCGGCCACATCCAGCGGGAAGGTGTCGCTGCCGGCATGGACGACGGGCTGTTCGCCGCCAGGAGGATCCGTGGGCTTGGGCTGCGGCGAGTTTCCCGAGACGTCCACGGGGATCGTGCCGAAGCGGTCGCGATAGAACTTGAACAGGATGCCGGTGGGATTGAGCACGGCCTGCCCGCGGGCGGAATGGTACGTGCTCGTGATGAAGGTCAGAGTGGCAAGCTGGTAGATATCGGAGTGGCGGAACATCTCGTGGAAGTTCCACGCATAGGCCGGAACGACCTTGTAACTGCCGCGACTGGCGTAGGCATACTCATCCAGCGCGATCGGGACAGGTTTCTCCCGCAGGGCCGGTATGCGCTTCAGGTACTCCTGGTACGCCTCGTACTTGATGCGGATGTGGTTCGCCGGGCGGCGCATCCAGTCGACAAGAGGCTCGTTCGGATCGTTGGGCGCCTGCTTGGCGCTGGCGAGGTCGAAGTGGCTGTCGTAGTTGTAGTAGTGCTCGCTGATCATGTCCATGTTGTCGAGACAACCCAGAAACAGGGCGCCCGTCCAGTCGGCCGGCCCGAGGTATTCGGAAATCAGCTTGTCACCCAGATTCAGGGATTCCTTGGAGCCGGTCATGGTGTCCGGCATTGCGCCGCTGCCGATGAGGATGATGCTTGGATCGACCTTGCGCATCGCCTTGGCAAAGAGGTTGTGCTTGACTACGTACTGCGCGAGGGGCATGTAGCCGTATTGATAGGAACCCCACATCTCGTTGCCGATGTTCCAGAACTTGACGCGATAGGGCTCGGGATGACCGTTGCCGGCGCGCTTGGCGCCCCAGGGCGTGGTGGCGGGACTGTTGGCGTATTCCACGTATTCAGCGGCGGAGCGGGCGTCTCCGAAGCCGGAGTTGACCGTAATGTAGGGTTCGACCTCGGTCAGCCGGCACAGGGTCATGAACTCGTCCGTGCCGACATCGTTGGACTGGAGGGTCCTCCAGACCGGGTCCCAGATGGGTGGGCGTTGGTCAGGGTCGCCGATCGCGTCGCGCCAGTCGTGGGCAGATACGAAGTTGCCGCCGGGCCAGCGGTAAAGGCCCGAGCGAAGGGACTTGAGGACATCAATGACTTCGTGCCTCCAGCCTTGGACGTTGTCCGCGGGCATCAGCGAGACGGCGCCGACACGCAGCGTGCCGGGACCGATGGCGGTGATCTCGATCCGGCCGTTGTCATGATCGACGGGGCACTTGAAGGTGAGCGGGAACCTGGCGTAGTCGGAGGTCAGCTTACCGATGCTCAACGTCTGACGGTCGGCGGCGCCGGTTCCCCACACGAGGCTGACAGAAACCTGAGCGCCAGGATCGCCGGCGAGGATGATGCGGCCGACATAGGTCTGGTCGCGCAGGAGCGTCAGACCCGCTTGGCGGATGCCGCGAGGTTCATCGGACCTGAGCGCGATTGCGGGAGAGTGGTCGCCGACGTAGGCGTGTTGGACATCCATCGCGATGGATTCGGCCGGACCAACGGGAATCCAGCGGCGCGGCGGGCCGCCAAAAGGACCGCGGCGCTCTCTTTGCCCTTCAGTCGGGGCCGGGTCCTCGGCGATGATGGGATTGAAAAACTTGCGGTCGTCGATCAACTCCGCCCACATGCCGCGGTAGACGAGGCCGCCGGCGTGTTCGATGAACATGCCGTAGAGGTTGGGATTGATGGGAGTGAGCGTCTTGCCGGCATCGATGACGGCGCTCACTGGCGCGGGGGCGCTGCTCACAGCGGCCACGGACGTTGCGGCACTCTGAGCGCACGCGCCGGCGGCGACGATCGCCAGCGCGCGGGTCACGCGTGAAATCGAACGTGGTGTGCTCATGGCTCTCCTCATTACTCAACTGAGATGACCGTCACCGATTTAGGCGCGAGTGTCAGAGCGAGCTTCCCGCCTTGCACCTTGCCGGAGACCGGCTTCGGCGCAATGGTGTCGGGCGCCTCGAAGGTATTGACGCTGTCGACCTTCGGGGCAGTCAGGGTCTCGCCGGCCGCCGACTTGGCTGTGACGCCGGCAAGGCTCGCCTCGATTTCGACCGGCTGGTTGGGATCGACATTGGTGAAGGCCAACCACAGCTTGCCGGCCTTGTCCTTGGCGGCGATGGCATCGATGCGCGGCAGCGCGATACGGCCGTGTGTGTAGAAGCCGCCGTTGAACGCCACCGGCACGAATGTCGCGTCCTGGAACGGCACGTACATCTTGAAGACGTGGTAGGTCGGGGTCAGGATCATCTTTTCCTTGTCCGTCATGATCATGGCCTGGAGCACGTTGATCATCTGGGCGATATTGGCCATGCGCACGCGGTCGGCATGGCGGGCGAAGATGTTCAGGTTGAGCGCCGCCAGGATGGCGTCGCGCTGGCTGTTCTGCTGGATCAGGAAGCCCTCATGGCTGCCGGGTAGCTTCGCGTACCAGGCGCCCCACTCATCGACCACGAGCGCGATCTTCTTTTCCGGGTCGTACTTGTCCATGATCGCCGCATGGGTCGCGATGAGGCGATCCATATCGAGCGTCGACCGCAGGATTTCGGCGTACTCGGTCTCGCCGAACCCGACCGACTTGTGCTTTTGCTCCCAGTTCACAACCGTGTAGTTGTGCAGCGACAAGCCTTCCATGTCCCAGCTCCACGAGCGACCCTGCCACGCCTTCATGATGGTCTCGGTCCACTCCGTCCAGCGCGGCCCGTCGCCGCCGGGCCCGACCGCGATCCTCAGCATCCGGTGCGGATCCTGCTGCTGCGCCGGGTTGAAGTTCCGCACGAAGCGACTGTAGGCCTTGAGCTGGCTCAGGTAGTAGTCCGGCGTCATGTTGCCGCCGCAGTCCCAGCTCTCGTTGCCGATCCCGAGGTAGGCGACCTTGTAGGGAGCGGGATGGCCGTTGGCGGCGCGCTCCTTGGCCAGCGTCGTCGGCTGCGCGGCCGTCATATACTCCAGCCATTCGGCCGCCTCCCGCGGAGTGCCACTGCCGACATTGACCGAAAGGTACGCCTCGCTGCCGATCTGGTCGGCGAAGTCCATGAACTCGTGGAGCCCGAAGGTGTTCGGCTCGATGACGCCTCCCCAGTTGGGATTGAGGCTCACCGCTCGCTCGGCGGCTGGGCCGACCCCCTTTCGCCAGTGGTACTCGTCCGCAAAGCACCCGCCGGGCCAGCGAACGTTCGGCACCTTGAGCGCCTTGAGGGCGGCGACAACGTCGTTGCGGATGCCGCGCGTATTCGGGATCTTGGAATCCGGACCGACCCATAATCCCTCGTAGATACCATAGCCGAGGTGCTCGGCGAACTGACCGAAGATGTTGCGGTCGATCTTCGCTCCGGTCTTCGACGCATCGACGGAAAATTCGATCTTCTCCGCCGCGATCGCGGGCGCAGTCGCGACAGCGCCCAGCACGGCGAGAGCGATAGGCATTGCGCGTTTGGCGAGTGATGGCATTGGTTCTCCTCCGGGGATAGGCGAGGTCGCGAGGTTTTTACTCGATCGGCCCAGCGAGGTCTCAGATCGTGATTGCATCGCGCTCGGGAAACCAGGATCGTTCAACGCGCGGCGATCGTTAGCACCCGGCCGTCGTATGACGCGATCGCGTCGGATTGCTCCTTATATTCGAGGCCGACGCCGTGTTCCGTGCTTATGAACCTCATCGCGTGGTTCTGGAAACGATCGGCCACCTTGCTCGTGTGATTGCCCTGGTAGTCATCCGGCAAAGCAGGCTCCTTACTCTCATTCACGCTTCTTCGGGACGTCGGTCGCGGCGGTTATCGTGCTCTAGTGGCATGCTATGCTCAATAAACATCGAAGTATAAACGGTATTTCGAGACCGAACCAATCGATCTCTTCGCATGGTGCTCATCCCTGCGTGGCGGATTTAATGTCACGCGAGTATTTTGTCAAGCCGATCCTGGATATCAGGATGCAGGCGGTGGCCCGGTGGGACCATCCGCTCCATTCGTTACACTACTAAACTAAACGACGGGACCTCCACTCGGGGGCGATGCTTTCGTGATGAGAATGGAATCCCGAGCCGGACGTCGGTTGCGCCGTGGAAAACCCGTTCGCCGACGATCGGGGATCAATGCTGGTGCCACTTCACTCCGTGAAAGAGAAATGCGTATGGCCCTCCGGACAGTGTCAGGGCACGAAAGGCTCCCAACGGAGTCGCGGCCTGTCGGAATTCGTGACGATCTTGACGACTCCGAATTCCCCGTCGTACTTATCGATCACGGCACATGCGGTTCGCCCGCGGTCGCATTCGATCAGCCGGTAGGAAATGACGTCGGCCAACGCCTCGAACGGCAGTGGAATACGCACCAGATAATAATGACGGCCGGCGAATTCCAGGGCAGCCGCGCCGACTTTAAGGTCGTCGCAGGCGCCCCACCAGCTCGTCGGACAGTCCGCCCGGACCGCCCGCCCGGACCGCCCGCC
>JAFGKA010000130.1 GCA_016928855.1 Phycisphaerae bacterium | reverse complement strand
GTGGTCGTGCAGCAGAACCGGATCACGGCGGCCGGGGTGCAGTTTCCGCTCGCCGAGGCCGGCACCCTCGATCGACGGCTGGGCAGTCGCCATCGTGCCGCGGTCGGGCTCAGTGGCGAGACAGATGCGCTCGTGGTTGTCGTGAGCGAGGAGACGGGAACGATCTCGATCGCCGATCGGGGCCGTCTCATTCGCGGCGTGCTCCCGGAGGCGATGCCGCGTGTGTTGCGCGAACGATTGTTGCGCCGGCGACGCCGACGTCATCGGATGAAACGGGTGCGGCATGCCGGGGATGGCAGAAGCCGGTCGGGCGATCGGGTGGCGACGGAGTTCGCGCGTTTTCCGGCGGATGCCGCCGTCGCGACGAGGGCCTCACACGGCGAAGAGGCTGAACCGTCGTCCGGGCCGGGCCGGTCGGAGGCCCATGAGGCCGAGGTGTCGTAATGATGACTCAGATCAAGCTTATTGCCAGCACGCTGGTGCTGACCGCGATCATCTGGGTGTACGCTGACAGCCTCAGCCAGGGCAGCCGCAACGTGGTCGTTTTCGTTCGGCTGGAGGCGGCAAATCCACAGGAGGCGGTGCCGGTGGTGGTTGGCGTGGCGGCCGACGGGATGGCGGATACAGACGTCGTCCGCGTCCGTGCCGAACTCAGCGGGGCGAACCTGGCCGTGCGCCGATTGGCGGGGGTCCAGATGCTCGACATCTCGGTGAGGATTCCCGAGGACCAGACGGGCCAGCAGAGAACGCTGGATCTGGTCACGGCCATCAACGAATCGGCGGAGATTCGCGAGCGGGGTCTGCGCGCGGTCTCCGCGTCCCCACAGATGGTTGACGTCTTTGTGGATCGGTGGATGACCGTGTCCTTCACCGTGCAACCGGATCGGGGACGGTATGCGGCGAGCGTGCCGCCAGAGCGAATCCTGCTGCAGCCGACGGTGGTCAAGGGGCGACTTCGCGAGAGTCACCTGAAACAACTCGGTACCGATACGCCGGTTGTGCCGTTACGGGTCCAGGAGTTGCTGACTGACGCGCAGGACACGGTGGGGCCGATTTCGGTGCGGCTGCCGAGGTCGGTGGGCGACATTCCCGTGACCTTCGAGCCGGCGGAAGTTGAATTCTCCGCCATGCTCAGCCGCAAGACCGTTCTTCGGCAGTTGTTGGCGATTCCCGTGGGGGTGCTGGTCAAGAACTCCGATATGCTCGGCGACTACCGAATCGAATGGGCTGACGCGGGTGATCGTTTCGTCGATATCGAGGTGCAGGTGCCTGCTGACCGTGCGGCCAGCCTCGTTCCGCAGAGCGTGCAGGCGTTTGTCGTGATCGACAAGGGGGATGCCGTCACCGAGGCGGGCGCGCTGGCATCCGGTGCCGCCGCGACACGCTATGTCCGACGGACCGTGGAGTTCGTGTTTCCGCCGGGTTACGAGGGAGTGCAATGTGTGGGCGATCCCCCCACGGTCCAACTGAGGGTCACCGAAAATGCCAAGCCGGCGCCGACGGGCGTAACCGTCGAGGCACCGGCGCCGTGATGTGACATCGACGGGAAAGCGAAATGACGCAGATTCAAGATCTTGCCGATTACGCGACGACTCTGGGGCGGAACGCCCGCAAGGCCTCGGCGGCGCTCGTGCGCACCGGCGGCCAACTGCGTACTCAGGCGCTGCTGCGGATGGCGGCCGCGATTCGCGAACAATCGGCGACATTGCAGGCGGCTAATCAGAAGGATCTTTCGGCGGCGACGGCGAACAACCTTTCGGCGGCGATGATTGACCGGCTGACACTCGATGGCGCCCGGGTGGAAAAGATTGCCGCCGCGGTCGAGGAAGTTGCCGCGCAGGCCGACCCGGTCGGCGAGGTCGTCACCGGATACGTTCGGCCGAACGGGCTTCGGATTCAGAAGGTGCGCGTGCCCTTGGGCGTCGTGGCCATCATCTATGAAGCTCGGCCCAACGTAACGAGCGATGCGGCGGCGCTGTGTCTGAAGAGCGGCAACGCCTGTATCCTGCGCGGCGGGAAGGAATCGTTCCATACGAATATCGCGATCGGCAGCGCGATTTCGTCAGCGCTGTCCAGCGTCGGGCTGGACCCGAATGCTGTACAGCTTGTCGAGACGACCGACCGGGCGCTCGTGCCGGCTCTGCTCAAACTGGATGAGTATATCGACGTCGTGATTCCACGTGGCGGCGAGTCGTTGATCCGTGCGGTTGTCAAGGAATCGACGATCCCGGTTATCAAGCACTACACGGGCAACTGCCATGTATATGTACATAGCCGCTGCGACCATGCGATGGCCGAGTCCATCGTGCTGAACGCCAAGCTCCAGCGCCCCGGCGTTTGCAACGCGGCCGAGACGATCCTGTTCGATGCGGCCGTGGCAGGCGAACTCGTGCCGCGGATCGGCGGCAAATTGGTCGAGGCCGGCTGCGAGGTCCGCGGGTGTGAGAAAACTAGGGCCCTGTTGCCCGCCGCGAAGGCGGCGACCGAGGACGATTGGCGTACCGAATACCTGGATCGAATCGTCGCGATGCGGGTCGTGGACGGTCTTGAGGCGGCGGTCGAGCATATCAACCGCTATGGGTCGCGGCACACCGATGCGATTCTGACGGCCGACCTGGCAGCGGCGGAGGCATTTGCGCAAGCCGTGGATGCGGCCAGTGTTATGGTCAACTGCTCGACGCGGTTCAGCGACGGTGGCGAGTACGGGCTCGGAGCCGAAATTGGCATCAGTACCGATAAGCTGCACGCTCGCGGGCCGATGGGCGCAGCGGACTTGACGACCTATAAGTACGTCGTCACGGGGAGCGGCCAGATTCGGACATAGATACGCCGATATCTGGTCGTCTGGCGGCGTTGAGCGGGGCGGTCGGTGCGGCAAAACATTTCATGATGCACTTGATGTTATTTCCTTGTTCGACTAATATTGTTGTAGAGGGGGCAGTCCGGAGCTACGGGTGGGAAAGAGGGAACCTGTCGCTGCCGAACCTGTCCTTGAGAGAGCGAAGAACCGATAGGTAGGCTGTAAAGCGTACGCGCGGGAGAGAGAGAGTATGAGAAGCGCACTTGTTGCGCTGAGCGTTCTGCTCGGCGTGGTTTCCATGTCATTGGCTGCACCGCTGGTGCCGACGATCGTGGGTCACGACATCAACTTCGGTGCCGAGTTTGAGTACAAGACCAACGGCCTGATGCCGGATACTCTCACCACAACCAAGGAGTGGCTCGGCGAAGAGGCGACGGCCTACTGGCCGAACTGGCCAATCACCGCGGGTGTGACGCCGATCTGGTTCAACATTCCGGGCGGCCCGGCTGTCTTCGGCGGCGACCTGCAACTGGACGTCCAACTGTTCGGCGAGGATGCGATGCCACCACATCTCGATGTGAGCATGGTCGGGACCGGTGGAAACGGTCCGGGCATTGCGGATTTGGAGGTGTGGGGCTATCTCGCGCCGCTGCCGAATCCAGCGGCAGTCAATGTGCTCTTGTGGGCACTCGATCTCGATGCCGTTTCGCTCTACGGTTACAAGGACGACGTTGCCTACGTGCTTGAGGGCGAGGGCACCATTCTCGACTGCCTGCTCGCGAGGGAGAATGTCTTGCTCGGTCAGCCCGGCGCGATGCGTGG
>JAFGKA010000129.1 GCA_016928855.1 Phycisphaerae bacterium | reverse complement strand
TCAAGCGGTCTATTCCTCGTCGATCGTGAACTCGATCGTCACCGGCTCGCTGACTGAGCCGGTCAGTTCGGTCACGCCGGCGGCCGGCGAGTTCAGGTCGATGCCGGAACTCAGGACGCCGATGTTTGCGGCTGGCACGAGCCGTAGAACGTAATCGCCCGGATCGAGGTTCGTTGTATCGAGCGTGCCCGTCACGAGCGAGTACGAGCCGAGCGCATCCAGCAGTAGGGCTTCCTTGCGAGCATCGAGGCCGACGCCCCAGGTGCTGTTGCCGGTCCAGCACTTGCCGCTCAGTCGCCAGGGATCCCAGCTCAGATAGCCGGCGCCGACCTGTTCGAGCAGCCCCGGCGTGGCGTTGTAGCCGGTGCTCGACATCGCGTTCATGCCCGGCCCGCCGGCGCTGCCCGACGCGGTGACGGCCGCGCCGGTTTCCGGCTGGCCGTCCGGTCCGGCCACGGCGAACGAATCCGCCCAGGTGCCGGTGTCAATCGTAATATCTGCCAACGGCCCGGTCGGCGAGCCCTCGCGCAGTTCGATGTCAAACGCGAAGCTCGCCAGCCCCTGATTCGAGCCGGTGACCTCGACGCCCGCCGTCCAGTCCACCGGCGTGCCGGCGCTGATCGTCTGCTGGTCCTGGTCGCTGTCGAGCATGAAGCTCACCTCGACGCTTTCGAGCAATCCGCCGCCACCCATCAGGCCCTGCATGGCAAGACCACCGCCGGAACAGCCGCCGGCCGGCGGCCGATTGGGGCCGTTGAAGCAGGCCGCGAACGCGATGAAATCGGTCATGTCCACGTCGTTATCGCCGGTGTTGTCCATACAGCGGCATCGGTCATCGGCTGAGCTATACGGCCGATTGGGGCCATTGAAACAGGGCATGAACACGCCGAAATCACTCAAATCCACATCCCCGTCGCCTTCGGCGTCCTGTCGTGGGTCGTGGCACGTCACGGTCAACGTCGCGACGTTCGATATCGCCGATCCGCAACCGCCCGTCACAATGCAGCGGTAGTCTGCCGCATCATCCCACGTCACGCCCGAGACGGTCAGCGTCGCCGTCGTCGCGCCAGAAAACCGTCCGCCGTCACTGACGTTCGCCTCATCCTTCTGCCACTGGTAGGACAACGTACCGGTGCCGGTCGTGGTGACACTGAAGATCGCCGTGTCTGCCAGCGCGACCGAGTCGCTGTCAGGATGCTGCGTGACGGCGGTCGCCGGTTGCACGGTGAATGTTGTGCTGGGGCCGGTGGCGGGCGCGTAATTGTACGAGGCATCGCGTGCCGTGCCCGCGGCGATCGATATCCCGATCGTTCCGGTACCGGTGATGTTGGAGATCCTCACCGTTCGCGTCGCCGGCGATTGGCTCCCGCTGCCCAAGACGCTCACCGTGCCAGAGGCATCGCCCGTGGTGTTGAGCGTTACGTGGCCCGCGTTGAGTGTGACGGCGGCAAGATTCGCGTCCGTGTAGGTCACCGTATAGTCTACCGGTCCACCTCCGGTGCACACCGACGAGCTTGATGGCAAGCCGATTGAGATCGTCGGCGGTGTGGTATCCGGACATATCGGCGTCTGGCCACAGCATGTCCAACTTCCGTAGAACGTGCCTCCGGTGCAGCCCGGTGCGATGTTCGGCAAGACACTCAGGACGTTGCTGGCGCTTATGTTGGTTGCGCAGATGTTTCCACCAAAGTTATCGATTGTGACGTTGCCTGTGATCGGTCCATTCGTTGCGACGATATTGCCGGTCATGGTAGCGATGTCGATCTGCCCGGGGTTTGACGTTCCGTTGAGCGTCAAATTGCCACTCATGGTGCCGTTGACGGTGATGCTCTCTGTGAACGGTCCGGTAACAGTGGTGTTCGCCGTCCAGTTGCCTGCGTTTGTCACACTCAGCGAACTCGCCTTGATCGTTCCGATCACGGGCCCCGCCGGGCTGAATGTCATCATAACGGTCCCTGCCGGGGTATCGGGGTTCGGCCCCCAGAGTATGCCGGAGAAGCCGGCGATGCCTCCTGTGAAGTCCACGCCGCCGCCGTTACCGGCGACCTTGACGACCTGAACGTTGCCCAGTGTTCCCGTGATCCTCGAGTTGCCGATCGTGGACCACGCGCTGCCGCTCTTGAGGTCCGTGAGGTTAATCCGCCCCACGTCGTGTGCGCCTGCCCCGCCGGTCGTCGTTATGATACGGGCAGTAACGTTGCCGGGAAAACCGTAGTCCAGGCTCGCATCGACGTAACCGATGTTCCCGGCACTGTCGCCGGCGACGGAGTAGACGAGATAGTAGCCAGGTCGTTTGATGATGACGGATGGCGCACTGCTGCCCTGATTGACATACTGGTAGTTGGCTGAAGGCGGTGTTGCTCCATTCAGCTTGATATAGATGGTGGCACTGATGGCCGATGTGTCGGAGAACGCGAGCATCACAATCAACGCTAACAACCATTTTTCGCCGCGCCTTCGATCGGATCTCGGAAGAAACATTGTGCGTGCCTCCTTCATTTGAGAAATTGAGATACGTAATGTCACGCGATGGCCGCTTGGCAGCAGACACGCGCCCACTACCTTGCACACTACTGACAAGCAGCGCGCCTCCTCTTGCGAACGACGAGCATCGAGCCGAGCGCACCTAGCGCGAGACTCGCCGGCTCAGGAACAGCATAGACGTAGATCTGGTTGTCCCACCATGAGGCAACGTAAATCAAACCGTCCTTGATCGCGATGCCGGTGGGGCCACCGCTTGGCCCGTCGTACATCGCCAAGGTTGCTCCCGTCAAGGGATCAATGCGATACAGGTAGTACTGATAGGGATCGCCTCGTTCAAATGCTGTCAGCCACATCGCCCGTTCGTCCCATGCCAAGTCAAACGAGAAGTACGGTTCTTTCTCAATGGTCCGGATGACGCTTCCTGTCTCCGGATCAACCTCTGCGATACTGTACCCGTCAATCTGACTTACCCAGAGATTCGTTCCGTCGAACGTCAGCCCCGTCGGCTCGGGAACAGGAAGCGGATAACTCTGAATCACCGACCCGTCGCGAGGGTCCATCTTCACAAAGAGCCGTAGTTCCGTTCCGCCCGCGCAGCCCCACAGGAACTGGCCGTCGTATGCAAGTCCGGCGCCACCCCACGTCTCGGGCGCGGGATATGTCGCCCTGACATGCCCGTCGCTCGGATCGAGTACGTAGAACGTGTTCGGTACACCGACATCCCATAGCCACAAGTCGTCGCCGACGAATGTCAGTCCGTTTTGCCACTGATTCGGCGTCGGAAACGTCCGCACGAGCGGCAGCGTGGCCCCGGCCGCCGTGGAATACCAGCTCAGCACGAGCACCGACGGTACAAGGCCTGACAGAACGGATATCCGCCTCATCACTTTGCCTCCTTGTTGTGTGGTCTTGCTTGCCTGTTCACAACCTCGCGCGCCCTGACACATACGCTGGTTTCGCCATCTAGCAGATCGCTACTGCTTTGGGCGGCGCCGCACCATCAGCGCAAACGCCCCCGAAAACAGCAGCAGCGTTACGGGTTCGGGAATTTCCCCCGATCGCACGTAATCCCAGTCGCTGTCCGTCGGCACATTGATGTACTGCTTGGTGAAGTTCCACGAGAAGAACACATTCTCTGTGCCAGGCGACTGGAGGGCGCTAGCCAGGACGGGATTGCCATCGACGAAGAATGCGTAGTCGGCGCCATTACCTTCCACGCGAAACGTATGAAACTCGCCCGGCTCAAGGGAGAAGTTCTTCCATGTATAGCCGTCGCCGGCGATGGGCTCAAATCGCACCTGGCCGTAGTCGGCGTGCCACGACACTGCGACAAGACTTCGGGCGCCAGGCTGTCCGAACAGTATGCCCGCTCCGCCATAACCGTCATTGTTGGATGTACGTGATCGCCATTCGTAGAAGAGATTGTCGCACGCAAAGCTTATCTCTCGCTCGTAGATGACCTTGGTGTGGCTGTCCGCAACCGCCGAAATCGTATACACGCCTCCACTGATCGATCGCGTGTACTGGTCGGGGGCGGGCAAGGTGCCGACCACCGACCAACCGTCGTCCTCGGGGAACGTGTCTCCCTCATAGGCGATATACTCGCCCACGGCGGACGAACAGACCATCGATACCCAAAACAACGACAAGAATAGCGTACGCGTCCTCATGTGAGTTCCTCCTATCGTAGTATCGGGAGATCGTTCTGAATGGCTCCATCCATGGCTGTCCGATTCCGCCGGCGCGATGTGCCCGGCCGGTCAGGCACGCGCGGTCTCGATCGCGTTGGCGGCTGCGGTCTCGGCGAACAACGTGACGAAGAGCATCATCGGGGTCATGCGGATCACGGTTCGTCTCTGCATCTCTCATCCTCTCGCGTGCGGCGATCGGGCGGGGATTCCACGGCATGCGCCGCAGGGTGAAGCGCTGTCCCCGATCCCGAGGCGCGGACACGTCGTGTGCCGCTCTCATCACATACTCTACCAGAACAGGAGTGCGGGAGTCAAGATATTTCCGCTTTTTTTTTTCAGCTTTTCACCCTGAATGCCCTCCGGCACCCCGCCTGGCGCGGGCGCCAGCGCGATTTGTGTCACACCTCTGTCGTTGTCGAATTCCTCTGTCCGGTGCCAGAATTCACCGGGAAGATGCCGAAGGCACTGCCGCCAAGCGCAGGAGAGGGGCTCACCATCCTGCCCGGGGGCGTTCGGTTGCTGCCGGACGATGCGCTGCAATCCCAGCCGGGCGCCCAATGCACGGAACGCCGGCCGGCGAGACGCTGGTCGCTACACGGGTGCGACGCAATTCGAGGCGGACGCCCTGACTCATTTCCCTGCCGCGTGGCAACCTCTCAGGCAACCGGTAGAATAGGGCCGATTTGGCAAGGGTGGTCAGCGGTGGGCGGTGCAAACGCTGTGTACCGCCGGGCGGCGTACTGTAGAATCCGAAACGGCTCGCACGATGGGGAGGCGTTGATATGGCAAAGAAGGGAACCGCGAAGCGCAGCAGGAATCCACTGGCCGCCGCGCCTGTGATGGAGCCGATGCAGCTCGGCGGGATCGAAACCTCGGTCCTGGACAACGGGCCCGGTCGGGGCGGGCGCATCGCCTGGGTCAATACCGGCGCGGGCCTGCGCTACAAGGTGGCGATCGACCGCGGCCTCGATATCGCCGACGCCGAGTTCCTCGGGCAGTCGCTGACGTGGCATTCGGGCACCGGCCTGAAGCGGGCCAGCGGGGCCGTTTCGCAAGGGCTTGACTGGCTGCACGGCTTCTACGGCGGTCTGCTCGTTTCCTGTGGTCCGCTGAATACGGGGGCGCCGTGTGTTGATGAAGGCGATTCGCTCGGACTGCACGGTACCCATTCGAATTCGGCGGCCACCATCGAGTCCGTCATCAATCCGGATCCGGCGGCCGGGCGCTTCGAGATGAGTATCACCGGCATCGTTCGCACGGCACGGGTGTTCGATCCAAACGTCGAGCTGCGCCGCACGATCCGCAGCACGCTTGGGCAGCCGGTGATTCACGTGCACGATCACTTCATCAACCGCGGCAACACGCGCGTTCCGCATGCGTGGCTGTTGCATATCAACTTCGGTTACCCGCTACTCGAGCCCGGGGCAAGCACGTACTGTTACGCTGGAAAACTGACGCCACGGAAAGACTCGGTGGGCTGGTTCACCCGACGCAAGGACTTCCGCGCCGCGCCGAAGCCGCAGGAGGCGCACCGGGGCAGCGGCGAGGTCTTTACCTACGTCGATCCGAAGGCGGGATCTGGCGGACGGGTCGTGTGCGGTGTTGTGAACCAGGCCCGTAAGTTCGGCGTCATGATCGAGTTCTCCAAACGGGAGTTCCCGCGGCTCGGCAACTGGCAGCACTGGGGCCCCGAGGGCGCGTATGTGGGCGCTCTGGAGCCGATGACCGGCGGTGTGGAGGGGCGCGACATCGATCGCGCGCGGGGGTGGCTCCGGAACCTCGATCCCGGCGAGACCTGTGACTACCGGTACGCCATCACGGCGACGAACAAACCAGCAGACTTGCGGCGGATCCTGTCGCTGAACACGCAGCGGGTGTGATGGGCGCTCATGAGCAATCCGGCTGGGCACAGGTCGGAGCCGCTTCCCGTTTCGGTCTCGGGCCGCGCGCCCGAGAGCGTCTTCCATAATCGGAACTTCATGCTGTTGTGGTGCGCCTACGGCGTCAGCGCGCTGGGTGACCACCTCTCCGAGATGGCTCTGCTCAAGACGCAGGATGCGCTGAACGCGGGCAACCTCACGCAGTTGTTGGCGAAGATCACGTTCGTCTTCATGCTGCCGTTTTTCGTGCTCGGCCCGGTGACCGGCCTGCTGGCCGATCGCCTGCCGCGGCGCGGCCTGATGATCGCCGCCGATCTGATCCGGGCGGCGATCATGTTCTGCTTTGCCTGGCTTGTGGCGACGAGCGAAGCATGGGGGCCGTGGGGGCCCTATCTGCCGCTGGGGCTGGTCGGCGTTTTTGCGGCGGTGTTCTCGCCGGCGCGAGCGGCGCTGCTGCCGACGCTGATTCGGCCTCGGCAACTCATCGAAGCCAACGCGACCATGAGCGGTCTCGGCGTGAT
>JAFGKA010000128.1 GCA_016928855.1 Phycisphaerae bacterium | reverse complement strand
GCTCACGGAGGAGCTACGCAAGCGGTGACAAGCAGAAATGAACATCCTGTTGTGGATAATCTGTCAGCATTGTCGGCGAAAGGTACGTTCACGACGGCACATCTGACCGCCCAGCAGCAAAGCCCTCGCAGCCATCGGCGTGGCCAACAGGTTATCCACGGTGAGCAATCTCCACGATCAACCATAACTATAGTGCTTACAAGATGTTACAACAGTCCACCTGAACCACGTCTTGTTGCTCACAGCACCTACGAAGAGACTAAAGGTTTCTTTCAAAATCAGGTATATTCATGCCCGGTGAATAACCCTCGAGGAGGCGTCTGACTATGCTCGCAATCGCGAACCGGAACGCTCTGAGTGAAGCCATCGCCGTGGCCGGCAGTGTTGTGGCCAGCCGTACGCCCAAGCCGATCTTGCAGTGCGTCAAAATAAGCGCTACAGGCAGCGAACTCCTGCTGACCGCCACGGACCTTGAGATTGGCATGCGGTATGTGGTGCGACAGGTCGAGGTTTCTGAGCCTGGCGAGGTTGTCGTGCCGGCTGACAAGTTCTCGCAGATTGTGCGGGAGTCGACGGACGAGACACTGGAGCTCAACGCGGATGCGGACCGATGCCACATCCGCGGGCGGGATAGTCATTTCCAGGTGTTCGCCCAGGATCCGAAAGACTTTCCGCCGGTCGCGGAACTCGAAGGGCAGGCGGATATCGAGGTCGAAGCAGCGGTGCTGCGGAAGCTGATCGAGCGGACGAGCTATGCCGCGGCGAGAGAAAACACCCGGTACGCGATTAATGGAGTACTTTGGGAGCGCAAGGGTCAGACGCTGGTCCTGGTCGCAACGGATGGGCGGCGACTCGCATGGGCATCCGGAGCCGTGAAGAAAGCAGCCGGCAGTGAGACATCACGCATCGTGCCAATCAAGGCGATGTCCATTCTGCTGCGACTGCTGGGCGAGCCCGAGGCCATCGTGCAGATCCGGTTCCTTCCGAACCAGCTCGTTGTCTCAACCGGGGCGGCGACGTTGAGTTCCGTGCTGCTGGAAGGAAACTTCCCGGACTACGACAAGGTGATCCCGCGCGACAATGACAAGAGCGTCGAACTGGATGTGCATGAGTTGCATAGCGCCGTGCGCCGCGCGGCGCTCTTGACTAGCGAACAGTCCAAGGGGATCCGGCTTTCGTTCAAGGATGGCACATTGGTGTTGGCGAGCCGGGCGCCGGAGCAGGGCGAGGCAACTATCAGCATGGATGTGAAGTACGATAAGGAGCCGGTTGAAATCGGGTTCAACCCAACGTTCCTGTCTGACGCGCTGCGTATAGTTGACGTACCCTCATGTGTGCTCGTGCTGAAAGACGGGAGTCGTCCAGGCCTGATGCGCATAGGCGACGATTTCGTCTACGTGATCATGCCTGTGAATCTTTCATAGGACGGCGGTGATGCGGGATGGATGAGCGCCAACTTCGCTGGATCATGCAGAACCGGCGCCGCAAGGAAGTCGAAGGCCTTGGGGAGGTCGCCAAGCGGCTCCAGCAGCGGGCGCCCCTACGCGGACCACTCTGGCGAGCACGCGTCGCCAGCGTGATCGAAACCGTGGCGGACGGACGGCTGGCCGAGCAGGTATCGTTGGCATCCCTGCGAAATGGCGTGTTGACATTGGAGGTAGCCGACGTGGCCCTTATCGGCGCACTACGGATGCAATGGCACCAGCACTTGCTGACACTGCTGGCTGCCGAGCTACCCGAGTTGGGCATCGCTGATGTCCGCTTTCGTTTTGGGGCCGGAGACGGCATGGATCGACGATAGAGTGAGGCTTCATGAGTGACACACCCGACAATCTGGACGTAATGAATGGCGCCGAGGCGTACGATGAGTCGAAGATCCGCGTGCTCGAGGGGCTGGAGGCCGTACGGAAACGCCCGTCCATGTACATCGGCGACACGGGCCTGGCCGGGCTCCATCACCTCGTCCATGAAGTGGTGGACAATGCGATCGACGAGGCGATGGCCGGTTACTGCCGCAACATCGTCGTCCGGCTCAACGCGGATGGAAGTTGCACCGTGCGCGACGATGGGCGCGGCTTCCCGGTCGGACCGATGGTGCACGACAACCCCGAGCTCAATGGCAAGTCGGCCCTCGAAGTGTGTATGACGGTCCTGCACGCGGGCGGCAAGTTCGACCGTGACAGCTATAAGGTGTCCGGCGGCCTGCATGGCGTCGGTGTCAGTGTCGTGAACGCATTATCCGAGTGGCTCCTGGTCGAAGTCTCGCGCGACGGCAAGAAGCACCAGATGCGCTTCGAACGCGGACATCCAACCACGCCGCTCCAAATCATCGGTCCCGAGGAGAAGACCGGAACGCGCGTCACGTTCAAGGCCGATGCGGAGATCTTCGGCGCCGCCGAGCTGCGCTATGACACCCTGGCCTCACGGCTGCGCGAGCTGGCATTCCTCAACGAGGGCGTCAGCATCCGTGCGGTGGACGAGGTCGCCGGCAAAGAGGACACGTTCTTCTACGCCGACGGGCTGCGCCAGTTCGTGCAGCACCTCAACGCGGGCAAGGAGCCCCTGCACAAGAACGTCATCTGCTTCCATGCCGTCGATGACGAACAGCGCCTGGTGTGCGACGTCGCCCTGCAGTACAACTCCGGCTTCAGCGAAACGGTCCTCGCGTTTGCCAACAACATCCACAACATCGATGGCGGCACCCATCTTTCCGGCTTTCGCAGCGCGCTGACGCGCACGATGAACTACTACGCGCGCAAGGAAGGCCTGATGAAGGGCAAGGTCGTGCCCACTGGTGACGACTTGCGCGAAGGCCTCACCGCCGTCATCTCCGTCAAGGTTCCCGAGCCGCAGTTCGAGGCCCAGACGAAGGTCCGGCTGATGAACCCGGAGGTCGGAACCTTCGTCGAGCAGACGATCAACGAGCAACTGACCAACTTCCTTGAGGAAAACCCGGCCGAAGCCAAGCGCGTCATCATGAAGGGCGTGCAGGCGGCCCAGGCGCGCGAAGCGGCCCGCAAGGCGCGCGACCTCGCGCGCAAGACGGCCATGTCCACCGGCGGGATGCCCGACAAGCTCAAGGACTGTTCGAGCCATGAACGCGACACCACCGAATTGTACCTCGTGGAGGGTGAGTCCGCCGGCGGCTCGGCCAAACAGGGCCGCGACAGCCGTTTCCAGGCGATCCTGTACCTCAAGGGCAAGATCCTCAACGTCGAGAAAGCCCGTATCGACAAGATGCTCAGCCACGACGAAATCAAGGCGATCATCTCGGCCGTCGGCTGCGGGATCGGCGCCGAGGAGTTCGACGTCAGCAAGCGGCGCTACGGCAAGATCATTCTGATGACCGACGCCGACGTGGATGGCAGCCACATTCGCACCCTGCTGCTGACGTTCCTCTTCCGGCATATGCGGCCGCTGATGGACGAGGGCCTGGTCTATGTGGCCCAGCCGCCGTTGTACCAGATCCGCCGGGGCCGCCGTGCCGACTACGTGCTGAACGACGCGATCCTCAACGGCCGACTGACGGAATGGGGGCTCGACGGCACACGGCTGGAGCTTCGAGCCGCCGACGGAGCCACCGAGCGTACGCTCGACGGCGAGCCGCTCGCTGCCATCATCGGGCTGCTGGAGAACATCGACGCGCAGGCGCGCACGCTTCGGCGGCGCGGGATCGACCTCGCGACACTTGCGCAGCGGCATCGCGACCCGGAGCGGGGGACGTGGCCCGTGTACCGGGCGCGCGTGTATCGACCGGGCAGCGACCGGGCCATCGAGTTCTACGGCTACAGTGACGCGGAATTCGAGACCCTCTGCCAGCAGGAACGCGAGGCCCATGGCGAAGTCGAAGTCCTTGACGTGGCTGGCCTCGGCGGAAACGGCAGTGACGGCGGCGCCGCGCCGCATCGCGTCGTCCGCTGCGAGTTGAGCGAGGCGAAGACGCTCGAACGACTGTTCGGCGGGCTGGCGGAACACGGGCTGGCCGTCGAAGACTTCTTCGCACGCCGTGAAGAGCAGGTGACCGGGGAACTGACAACGGCGCGTTTCGTTCTCGGCAACGGCGAGAACCTGACCAAAGAACTCAACAACCTCGCCGAGGTGGTCGAAGCCGTCCGGGAGTTCGGCAGCCGGGGCATCGAGATCAAACGCTTCAAGGGCCTTGGCGAGATGAACCCCGATGAGCTCTGGGACACCACGATGAACCCGGAGAAGCGGACCCTGCTCAAGGTGACCATCTCCGACGAGCCCGAGGATTCCGAGCAGGTCGAGATCGACGCCCGCGAGGCCGACCGGATCTTCTCGATTCTGATGGGCGATGACGTCGAGGCGCGCCGCGCGTTCATCGAGGCCAATGCGATTCACGTGAAGAATCTGGACATCTGATGCGGCTAGTCGCGGGGCGCGTCGTCGTCGGCCCGGCCCGCACCTTGACAGAGGGGCTGCCGCGTACGCACACTGGACGCGGCGGTTCGGCCTTCTGACCTTCGCGGGGGTAGGCCAGTACACACGTTGGTTTACACGTACGGAAGAATCCGGGGAGCCGGTATGTCCTCACCGAGCAAGCAGATTGCGCACTATGTGGCGAGCACCCACTGGGATCGCGAGTGGTATGAGTCGTTTCAGAACTACCGATATCGTCTCGTCGCCGTGCTCGACGAAGTGCTGGATACGATGATCGCCGACGAAGGGTATGCGTACTGGCACTCGGATGGCCAGGTCGCACTGATCGAAGACTACCTCGAAATCCGCCCGGAGCGGCGCGCCGACATCGAACGGCTCGCCCAAACCGGCCGGCTCCGGATAGGACCCTGGTACGTGCTGCCCGACGAGTTCCTCGTCAGTGGCGAGTCGCTGATCCGCAATTTCCAGTTGGGCCTGGAGACGGCGGCTACGTTCGGCCGACCGGCGCGGGCGGGCTATGTGTGCGACATGTTCGGTCACATTTCGCAGTTGCCGCAGATCCTCCGCGGCTTCGGGATCGACAACGCGTTTCTGTACCGCGGCATTCATGTTGAAGCCACGGGCGCGGTGTTCCGTTGGCGCGGCGCCGACGGTTCGGAAGTGCTGGCGTACCGCTTCGGGCCACAGGGTGGCTATGGCCAGTATTCCTACCACGTGCGCGAGGCGGGCGACCCGACGCAACCGTTTCAGCTTGACCGTGCGATGGCCAGGCTGCGCGACTTCGTCGATCTCGAGAAGAAGCGAAGCCCCGGCCTGCCGCTGCTGCTGATGGATGGCGTCGATCACATCGAGATCGAGCCGCGCGTCGTCGAGCTGCACCGGCGGGCGAACCAGGCCTTTGAGGATGTTGAGATCGTGCATTCGCATCTCGAGGGCTACGTCGAAGACCTGCGCGAGCATCGCGAGCAGATCACGTTTGTGGCCGAGGGGGAGCTGCGTCACCCCGGTGCTAAGGACGACGGTGGCAACACGATCTTCGGCGTGCTCGCCAGCCGCGTCGGCCTCAAGCAGGCCAACGCCCGGTGCGAGAACGAGCTGTGCGGCTGGGCCGAGCCGTTCGCGGCGTTTGCCGCCGGCCTCGGCCGCGAGTATCCGCACGGATTCCTGCGGACCGCGTGGCGCCACCTGCTGCTGAACCATCCGCACGATTCGATCTGCGGCTGCTCGATCGACCAGGTGCACAAGGACATGGTCTACCGCTTCGACCAGGCCGAACAGATCGCCGGCCGGATCGCGAGTGAGTCGCTGCGGCACATCGCGCTGCAGGTCCAACGACCTGAACTCGGCGAGAAGGACTTCATGGTCGTCGTGTTCAACGCGACCGGTGAGGCGATCGACGGCCCGGTGGATCTGACACTGGGCCTGCCGGCCGACATCGACACGACGTTCCAGGAGGGCATGGGCTACGAACCGCGCGTCGCGTTTCGTCTGTATGACACGGAGGGTGCGGAGCTGGTCTATCAGCGCGTGCAACAGCGGCGCAACCGCCAGCACTTCTACCTGACGCGCGGCAAGTTCCCGAAGGGCGAACTGCGGACCGAGGTCGATGTGACCGTGCCGTTGCGCGTGCCGGCGTATGGCTACACGACGCTGACCTGCCGGCCGATCAAGGAACCGACGCGCCACCTGGGCACGATGCTCGTCGATGACCACACAATCGAAAACGAACACCTCGTCGTCCGCGTGCAGCCGAACGGCACGGTGAACGTGACCGACAAGCGCAACAACGCGATGTACAACGACCTGCTGACGTTCGAGGACCGGGCCGACATCGGCGATGGCTGGTATCACGGTGAGGCGGTCAACGACGAACAGTACAGCTCGACCGCCGCGGGGGCCGACGTGGCCCTGGTCGCCGACGGCGTCGGCAAGGCGACGTTCAAGATCGGTGTGACGATGCAAGTGCCGCGCGCGTTCGACTTCCACACGATGACGCGCAGCGGCGAACTCGCCCCGCTGCGGATCACGAGCTACGTGACGCTGCGGCGCGGCGCCGAGCACGTCGAGGTTCGCACGGTGGTCGAGAACACGATCCGCGACCATCGCCTGCGCGTGCTGCTGCCGACGGGTCTGAAGGCCGACATGTACTTCGCCGACAGCGCGTTCGACGTGATCGAGCGGCCGATCGCGCTGCGGCCCGACGCCGCAAGTCAGCCTGAGTTGGAAACCGAGACGCGGCCGCAGGCCACGTGGACGGCGGTGTGCGAGTCAGCCGGCGCGGCGCGGGGCCTGGCGGTCGTGAGCACCGGGCTCTATGAGACCGCCGTGCGGGATCTGCCGAGCCGGCCGATCGCGTTGACGCTGCTGCGGTCGTTCTGCAAGACGGTGCTGACCAGCGGCGAAGAGGGCGGCGAGATCCAGGGCACGCACGAGTTCCGCTACGCGATCGTGCCGTTCGACGGTGAACTGCCGCGAACCAAGCTCTTTGGCCTGGGGCAGCTCGTGGCGTCGGCGCCGCGCAGCGTGCAGCTTGTCGCACGAGATACCGCATCAGCGCCGAAGCCGACGCTGCCGCCGACGCAGGCGTTCGTGTCGCTGACGCCCGGTGATGCGGTTGTGACGGCCATCCAGCAACGGCCGGACGCCGACGGCCTGGTCATCCGGCTGTTCAACCCGACGACCGAGCCGCTGACCGAAACGATCGAGCTGCCAACGGCGATTACGTCGGCCGAGCGGATCAGCTTCGAGGGCGAGAGCAACGGTGCGCTAAACGTATCCGGCCGGAAGATCACCGTGGCGCTGCCGCCGAAGCGGATCGAGACTGTCCGGATTGTGTGTCACTAGTCTCGTGTGTACACGTTGTTGAACCTCGTTTCGGCCGGCAGCGAAACGGCGAAGGCCCTGTGGGGTTGAGCGCCCGTAGACATAGCCGCACTGTCGTCGCATTTGTCAGACAACGCTAAACCATAATAGGGAATATACTTGTGCGCCGGGGTGGTTCTCGGACCCGGGTTTGTACGGCATTGCGGATGCCGGCAGTCGTCTATATCTCACCTGGCTGATGGTCGTCATTTCGCCGCATCCGATGTGATGCCGATGTTAGGGCGAACCTCTTACGTCCGATTCAGCGATTCTTGATCTTTTTGGATGGCTTTGTTAGCATCCCGATGTGCGCCCTAACGACAGTTGCGCTCTTCGCATGCGCTTAGCTGGTTTGACCGACAATCGCCGAAGCAGGGCTGGTCTATCGCGTGCGCACGCCGTGGCGAGAGGTCGCACTTACTCTTGAATCCGCTAAGCATTCTAGGAGCCAGACAAATGGCGAACCGCAGAAAAGGAATCCGAAGCGCCTTCTTTCGGGATGCCGTTCGTTTGAAGAAGGATCCTTTGCGCCAGCACCTTTCGGGAATCTGCGAGCTGTCGCAAGCACAGACAACGATCCTCTTGAAGCATCTGCCAGCCATCTTCTCGGGGGCTACAGGAAGGGACAAGGCGCGCGCAACACAAACTCTTGCCGAGACCGTTGGAGGCGACGCGGAGCACATCTTGCAGATCGTGTCTGTGTTGGAGTTCTTGGCGGACCAATGGGACGTGTATGAAGACCGCGCAGAGGACGTGCTGTGCGACATTCGTGAAGTGGGCCTTCTGCCCGAAACAAAGGCGCAATGCGCTAGGATTGAGCGGTTTCTGAAACGTTTCTTCCGGTTCCTTGAGAAAGACAGCGAGCGTCGGAGGCGACAACGCGCCACGAGTTCGGTTCTTCCGTTCTTACTGAGGGTCGACAGCGCTGTTGACTACCGGGCCGTGTTCCAAACAGCGTTTAATTGGTCTGAAGATGACCCGAATCGCTACAGCCCGTCCTGCCAGGAGGTCGTGCCAGTTATCCTGTTGAAGTTCGTCCTTTCGGGTAATGACCACCCCATCATCTTTCAGTGCGAACCGCGTGACCTTGAGATGACGATTGGCCGGTTGCGGGCTGTCCAGCGCGAGTATCAGAAGTCTCAGATGCTCTTCTGACCCGCCACCTGTTCTAGGAGCACGCTTGGCGATGGCGTTTCGCTCGGACCCCGGTGACGAGATTGATGGCGCGCCTGCGGACGCGGAGTCCATTCGTCGTATCCTTGACGATCATGCACACGGCGTGGAGCATGCGGTGGGCATCCTTCGCGAAGAGGAGTTCGCGAAGATGATAAACCGATTGAAAGAGAACGGCCATTTGGACTTCGCTGATCTTGTCCAAGCGCAATCTACCCAATGGCGGCAAGACGGTCGGTTCGGTGTCGAATCGTCCGCATACGTCACCCAGGATATCTTGAGCCTGTTTCGGTTGTACGCGAACGCCAATAAGAGCATATGAGGACAACAAGAAGCCTGCGATGGCTACGATAACGCTGACACTTTACCCACAAGTCTCACCTCGTGGTGACTGCCGAAAGGTGGATTTGGCTTACATACAGGAGGTGTTCTCTCTCGCGGGAGCGACCCGACTCGCCGCGAGCAGTAACGCCGTTCAGTTTGCGCTTGCGAATCTTACAGGATTCGTCTATCGAACCGGGACTGGGCACTTGGAGGTTGCGTCAGCATTCGTGGGCCACCTCGCGCCAACTCTACGTGTCGTGTTGCAGGCGGCGTATGCGGCTGGTCTGGATTACTCGCGCATGTGCGCTGTGCTATTCTATCGAGATTACGACAGAGGCGAAGCTCGTGAGTTGGGTGAACACTTGCGCCACGCAGCAACGCAGACGTCCCTCAGTCATGCGACTGTTTCACTGCTCGGGGATGGCGTGCTCGTGCGCGCATGCGCGCGTGCGGCCACGGAGGACGATTAGAATGCGATTGCTCGTGTTGGCTTCGGGCGAGACTTTGAGCCTGTGTTCGTTCCTGGTGACGCTTGCCGCGGTCCTCGTGAATGTCTTTCAATGGATAAGCGGCAGGAGGATGCGAAAGACACTCCAAGCGGCGCATGACACATTCGATGAGATCGGTCGGCTGTCAGACTTGTCGGCAAGGCCGCGTCCGAATGCGTACGACGCCTTGTTTGCCGAAATCAACGCCCGGGCCACGGGCGCTATGGTTTTTGTCTCCAAGCACTTGGGGCGATCGTGACAGCCATCCAGCAATGCCCGAACAGCGACGGCCTGATCGTCCGGTTGTTCAACCCGACGACCGAGGCGCTGACCGAGACGATCGAGCTGCCGAGCGAGATCACGTCGGCCGAGCGGATCACACTGGAGGGTGAGAGTAAAGGCGCGCTGAGCGCAACCGGACAGAAGGTGACCATCGCCCTGCCGCCGAAACGGATCGAGACTGTGCGTATCGTGTGAGGGGTCTGGCTCCTTTTTTCGGGAGCGGACGCTGGGTGCCACTGGCGGCTTGCCCGCCAGTGCTCGGCCGACCACGGTACCCGGCCGCGAGGGAACGGAACTGGCTAACCGAAGACGGTACCAGCCGAAGCCGAGGAGTGAACAACGATGAAACGTTCCGAGATCAACGCGAATATCCGTCTGGCCAAGGACCTGTTTGCCAAGCATGGGTTTCAGTTGCCGCGGTGGGCGCACTGGTCGCCGGCCGACTGGAAGCAGGCCGGCGCGGAGGCCCGCGAGATCGTCGAGTGCATGCTCGGCTGGGACATCACCGATTTCGGTTCGGGCGACTTCGCCCGGTATGGCTTGACGCTGCTGACGATCCGCAACGGCAACCTCGCGCGGAGCGGTAACGAGAAGACGTATGCCGAGAAGATCATGCTCGTGCAGCCGAACCAGATCACGCCGATGCACTTCCATTGGGCGAAGATGGAGGACATCATCAACCGCGGCGGCGGCGAGCTGGTCATTCAGCTCTACAACGCCACGGCCGACGAGGGGCTCGACGAGACGGCCGCTGTGACGGTTTCGATCGACGGCATCGAGCGCACCGTCGCAGCCGGTGAGAGCGTCCGGCTCGCCCCGGGCGATAGCATCACGCTGACGCGCCGGCTCTATCACAAGTTCTGGGCCGAGGGCGGCCCCTGCATGGTCGGCGAGGTCTCGATGACCAACGACGACACCAAGGACAACCGCTTCCACGAACCCGTCGGCCGCTTCCCGGCGATCGAAGAAGACGAACCCCCGCTGCACCTGCTCTGCAACGAATACCCCGCGCTGGCGTAGCGAGCACGGTCTGTGTCGCACGGAACGGCGTGACCTGGTCCCTCAGACAATCTCAGCACCTTTGGCCAGGTTGCACTTCCTGCAGAGTAACTGGACGTTCTGCGCGCTGTTACTGCCACCTCGGGAATGAGGAATGATGTGATCGTACTCAAGGTACTCCGCCGCACTGCACCGGACACACCGGCCTCCATCGCGGTGCCACACCTCGATCTTCACGGGGTCTGGAATGTGACGGCTGCGGGAGGAGTCGAGACCCTCGGAACGTACGCGGTTGCTGTAGCGAATTACCGCGTCCAGGATTGCCTCAAGCAGTTCCGCATCCTTGACGAAGTAGCGCCCCTGTCCTTTCATGGTAGTCATCTCGAGCGCTACCGCGTTGGTATAACGAATCACGTTCAAGATCCGCGGGATGCGCACATCGAGACTCTTGAGGTCGCTCTGGAAGATGAGTCGTTGATTCGTGACAAAAAGCTTCCCCTCAGCCGTCTTTGTTTGTGTAGCCGTTTCCCACTCGTGGACACATGCCGAGGCGTAATGTGCAATCTCGGAACTGCGCAATAGGGCTTGGGTTCTGATCGATGGGAGCTTGCCTGCTCGAATTGCAGCGAGTCGGCGTACCTTGGCAATCTGCTCCTGCAGGGGCGCCGTATCACGAGGCTCGAGGCCCAAGACGCTTTCGAGTCGCTCCAGTTGCCGCAGCTCACGCTCCGTTACTTCCCCGTCCTGGCACACTATCGTTACTGTCCTGCGGTACAAGCCCAGCGCGTCATCTTTTGTGATTTTCGCAGCTTCCGCAGGATCCATCCCCGTGGCCTCCCGGAATTCTTGAAGTTGCGCCATCTCCTCATCTGAGAGAATGCCATCGCTGATGAATTGACGGAATAGGGCTCGGTAGGCGTCAACAATCTGGGAGCGGGTGGAATCGAGCGCTTGTGCTTCTGTCAGGCCGAGTGCGGCGCGGATCCGGCGCAAGTCCGATGCTTCACCGGCAGTGAGGACGCCGTCGGCCAAGCGGGAAGACACTTCCGTATGGAAACGAGCTTGCCGTATTCTCGTGGCAATCTTGTTGGTGGTGACTTCGTCCATTTCCAGCTTGCCTCGAAGGGCATCCAGGATCGCTTGTTCTTTCGAGGTGATGCGGAGGTCAGCCAGTGCTTTACGATAGAACTCTTCGTACACGGACTCAGCGGCCTCGCGCGCAACCTTGGCGTTGGCGCCAAAGCCGTGAAGACATTCTGGCAACGAAAAAGAGGCCAGCCCGCGTTTCTTGAGATCGTGCCGAATCGTCGCCTGCAGATTCTCGCGCAAGCTGTCGCGCTGTCGCTGTCGCCACACCATGCCTCGCCAAGCGACGATTCCGAGGGCGCCTGCTCCCGCCAGGGCGACGAGCAGGTTATGAAGCAGAGCGCCCGCGAAGATCAGTACGGCGCCAATAATGACGATGCCGCCTCCGACAATAAGCTTCTCGGTGGCGATGGCCAAGCCGAAGACGTGGACCTCGGTCTGTTCGGTGCGAGTGGTGGATTGCATTGTCTTCGACCTCGCAAAGGGCCGTGTCGTGAAACAGCGAAATGTAGAAGCCGCCTGGACCCATTCCGGTCTGCCACTTCTGCGTCGCATTATATCGGTACGCGCGCCGGGGCCAAACCCTGCCCCCGAACGGGTCGAGTTGACCCGTAGGCGGGCACATAGCTGCGTGGGTCAAGGTGGCCGAGCCACCCGCCCTGCGTCTGCGTAACGTGGCATCGTTTGGACAGCGTCGCTCCGGCGTGTTAGCTTGGCGGCATGCGGCCGTTGTCAGGCCGGCGCCGAGCCTGCACATATCGCGACGGCCGGCGGACAGGATGCACGTTGAGCGGAGGTGGACCGATGCTACAGGCTGCTGCAATTGGGATCAGCGTTGGCATTCTTTACTTCGTCGCGCGGATCTATCTTGTGTTCCCGATGTCGACCCGAACCTCGCACGTAATTGATCTTCGTCGGGGAGTCAGGGTCATACAGCCCGACGTCATTCCGGTGGCGATGCGCAGCTTCATTGAAGAGACTGTGCCGGCTCTGACGGAATGCGGTTTTGCGTTCGCCGGTTACTTCTGTCAGACAATCACCGGTAAGGGCTCGGCGACTGCCTACGTCGCTCTCTGGTTCAATCGCTCCACTGCCCAAGCTGCTACCGTCGTTGGCATGCATTCGGAAGGAAAGGCAGGGGCAGACGTGCTACGGTACGTTGAGTTCAGCACGACGTTCGCGGACGGTCTTGTTATCAATACAGGGAACTCAAGACGGCTAAGTGGGTTCAAGTCGGCCGTTGTCGTTGATGCAATCATGGCGGCTTCGGTGAGGGATGTCCGAACGCTTCATAACCTGCACCTCAGTCGCGAGGCACGACTCAGGCCGGCGACGGCGATGCGCTATTGCCCCTCCACGACATCCAATCTGAGAGCCTGGTTCGCAGACGAGCTGCTTCTCTCGCTCATCCGGCAGGAAGAGGCGGGCTACTTCACGGTTGCCAAACCGGGCGCCTATCGTCCGACGTGGCGCGGGGCGTTCATGATGACTTGGGGGCTGTTGCCGCCGTTCAAACAGATCCGGGCGGCGCGGATGCGGCGCCGGGCCAAGGCGGCGATAGCGGCCATGGAGGCCCAGCCGCCGGCGTCGCCGCGGAATGTGCCGATCACGCACGAGTCGCCGTACGCGGAAAAGATCCGCGCGGCCAAGAGCACGTGGCCACCCGAGGAGCCGGCGGCGCCGGACGAACCCGTCGTTGCGGCTCCCCCCGTGGCCGGCGCGGCCGCCCCGCCGCAGGCACCGGGTCGGCAGGCGACGTGTCCATTCTGCATGACGGCACTGCCGATTGGCGCAATCGTTTGTGAATCCTGCGGTTACGATACGCAGACCGGCCGCGTCGTGAAGCCGGGTCCCGGACGGGCGGGGTCCGTAACCGCCGCGGCGGGCGGCGCGGGCACGTTTCTGCTCGGCGCGTTCCTGAGCGCGCTGGCCGTGCTCATCGGTGCGGCGGCCTGGGGCGCGATTTGGATCTGGACCGGCTATGAGTTGGGCATTGTGGCCTGGGCCGTGGGCGGGCTGGCCGGCTTCGGCATGTGGCTCGGATGCCGCAAGGCCGGTGTCAAAGGCGGCGTCGTCGCGGCCGGCACGGCGACACTCGGCATCGGTGCGGCGAAGGTCGTCTGTTTCATGTTCATGGTCTACATCCTGGTCACCGGCAACACGGACAATATCCGGCATCTGCGCATGTTCGTCACGCGGCATGTCGCGGAGGAGTTGTTCGCGGAGCGCGGTGCCTGGTCATATGAAGAGCGCAAGGCGCAAATGGCCGAAGTGGAGGACGCGACACAGGCGCGGATCGACGCCATGAGTGACGATGAGGTTCGTGCGAAAGCGGCGGAATACCGTGCGACGCTGGACCCGTTTGCTGAGGTCGATGCGCCGACGGATGAAATCCAGTGGCAGCGTGAGGCCTTGGCCGAACGGCTCGCGGACCGCCGGCTCGAACGCGAGGACACGTCGGACGACGAAGAACGGTGGCAAACGGTGCACGATGAGGAGTTGGCCAGGGTGACCGTCCTGTCGGACGACGAGCTTCGTGAGGAAGAAGAGCGGCTTGACGCGCTGGAAAAAGAGGAGGATCGGTGGTTCCGACTGGCGCACCATGCCTCCAGCCGTCGTGCGGACGGCCAGGGGCTCTCGCGTGATGATGAGAAACGCGAGGCGCTGTATGAGGAGGAGTCTGCCCGGTACAAGGCCATGCCGGACGCCGAGGTCGAGGCCGAACTCGAGAAGCTGGACGCGTGGGAAGCCGGCGGCAAATGGGCCGACGCCGCCTACGTCCGCGACTTCCTGATCTATGCCGCGACCGACCGCGCGCGCGAGGAAGCCGCCGCCGATGAGGGTACGCCGGAAGAGTGGCAGGCCTCGTATGAAGCAGGCCGGGCCGAGGTCGATGCGATCCCTGCCGACCAACGGGTGGCGCGGGCGCAACAGGTCGAGGCCGAGCAGACCGAGGCATTCGAACGGCTCATGCAGCAGTACCGCGAAGAGACAGAAGCCTCACAGAGGCAGGCCCTGGGGCAGGCGGTCGGCTTCTTTCTCTCCACGGTGTTCCGCGGGACGGACATCCTCTTCATCCTGCTCGCGATCGGAACGGCGTACAAAGTCGGCTCCGGCCGAGCGCGCGCGGCCTGATGGGGATCTCAGGCGTTGTGCGGCGCACGTCCGTGACCACGCCGTCGAAGTGACTGGGACGAAGGAGACACGGCAGTCACCATCTTCAACTGGCACGGGGTACTGTTCATAGGGATGGGACTGGGGACCAATTGGCTCATCTGCAGTCTCCTGGGGGCCGATTCCGAAGACATTGGGATGGCCATTGGTGGCGCGATCACGGTGGCGATCGACCTCGGCTTCCGAGGCGCGAAGAAAAGGAGCCTGGCGCATCGGACGTCAGGCATGCGCGGTCCGTTCGATCTCTTCGCCGAATTCCGTGATGTCTTCTGGCAGAACCGTTCGGACGCAGTATTCGCTCAAGACGGCGCGGACTCGCTCCACGACATCGCACGCGGCGGGTGTGATCGCCGGGACAACGACCAGCCTAGCTTCTTTGCCCTGTTCGTTCGGATGTCGTCGAAGCAAATCTCCGGTGATCGCCAGACTCATGGCTGCCCGTGTCGCCGCGTTGACGTCGTTTGAAAACGCCTGCGGCTTCACGAGGTTGAGCACGCCGTTTCGGAAGGCGTATGGGATCCGAAGTGAACGCTCCACCACGGGCACCTGAACCTCCTGGTCGAAGAGCACGCGATTTCTCAAGGACGGTCGATGAAATATTCGATCCAATTCGGGAACGACTTCAGCGGCACCCTTTCTTGGTTGCCGTGCCGGACCACCGACGAGTTCGTCGAAAAGGTGGTCAAGATCTGCCTCCGGATTGGAAACCTTCATCGGTCGTGGCGGTGTCAATACAATCTCATTCGCACGTGTATCGATGAACCGAACGAGATCTTCAGGTGTGCGAAAGCTCTGATTGTCAGTAGCAAGCCGCCGCTCGATGGCCTTTTTTGTGGCGTTGATGCGTTTGGTGTCCAGATCAAACGAGTCCTTGTTGAAGAACCGGCGAACACGGGCGTTGTTCGCCGCGGTGCGGGCGCGCACGAATTGGGCTTCGGGACAAAGGAGAAGCACTCCGATGTTCGCAGCTTCCAGCCGCGAACGGTTTGGGCAATATTGGATTACGCTGTAGTATGCCTTCATCGCGCTCATGGGTTGTCTCCGTTCGCGTCGAAGTCAAATCGTCCTTGGGGCCAACATTTGGGCGATAGCCAATCGATTATATTATCGGCAACGAAGCCGGCCCGCTGACATATCAATTCACACAGGGCTTTCCGAGCTTCCTTGCTCACCTCCCACTCGGGTGGGATGGAGTTCACGACTGCCTCGCACGTTCGTCGTTCGAAGGTGCGAAGCCGGGCCACCGCGTCGCGAACGTCCGTCTGCCGTCCGTCAAGATGGCCGACGAATCCAGGGAAGAGCCCGTATACCCGGTCATCCTTGGTACGGTCAATGCGGGCAACGCGTTCATTCAGCTCTCGACCGCACGTGAAGCAATGGGTGTGGTCCATCGTAATCAGGCGGAAGTGACCAGGTGCAGCCCGTTCTTCCGACAGGAAGACATTGTCGTAGTTCGGTTTCCGCGTGGCTGGGTCTGGGGAGTGGCGATCACAATTCAGCGTCCATGTGTCGAAAACAACCAGTGGGCCCAGTTCATATGGGTTGTCGATCTGTTCGAGTTCCCTGGCCGATCCGCCCCACGGATGCCCGCGCTCGGCTCGCGTGACAAAGGCCGGCCCCGGCTCCGCGTGGCAGCCATGTCCAAGCGGGATCTCATCGTCAGGCGTCACGGACAGGATTGCGAAGTCAAACGTGGACAACTTGAACCAGCGCGCCAACTGTGTGCCCACCCAGTCACAAGCCAAGGGATGTGGGCCCTCCGCGTTGCCCAGCGGCTTGATGTAAGCGGGGCCCGCGTCCGTTACGATGCGGGCTGTACCGACGCTCGTTTCGAACCGCTGCTCGAATCGCTGGAATTGCGTGGGCTGCTAACTCGTACGGCGAGCGCTCGACATATCCGTCCGCCTTGTGCTCTTCGATCTCTCACGCGAACGGTCTCTACCGATCTGTCCTTGGGGCTCCATCGTGCTTGCCAGTCACACTTGACAGGATGGCAGAGGACCACCAACAGCTAATATCGTGGTTCGGGACTGTGCCGTCAAATAGGCTTCTCGTCGACGAGCGTATAAGGATGCCTGGGCGACGTTTCATCGTCTCTGAGATTGGGGGATGTTGCGGCGGGCAATCGCGAGCGTCGGCGCAACAACGCAGGCACACTGCGTGTCTTGCGTCAGTCGCTCGACCTGCGGCGCCCGGGATCGGGATGGGCAATTGAGCCGCTCTCGCGTCGTCGTAGGGATTGTTGGTGCCTCCAATGCGATAGCTGTTCCTACCAGCCCAACTCCAGCTCGATCGTGACGATCTTCTTCGGCGCTGCCGTGATCGGGACGCTGTTTGCATCCGTTGGCGGGATTGCTTTGGCGCGCTCCTCGTTGAGGTTCGTTTGCCAGGCCTTCGCGATTTTCGCGGCGAAGCGCAGGTGGCCGCGCTGCTCGGTGGCCGTCGGGTTGTACAGGCGAACGATGAACGTGTCGCGGTCCTCGGCGCGTTTGAGGCAACTGAAACGCAGCTTCGGATTATCGATCGCGTACAGCGATGCCTTGTTGGCCGGCAGTTCGCCTTCGGTTGCGCGCGTCTGCACGAGCCGCACCGGCACGTTGAAGCACTCGGCCGCCAGCGCGATGTCTGCATCGTCCCACGTGCCCGCGTGCGGCCGCAGCGCGTAACGGATCACGTGCCGGCCGAACGCTTGCCCACCGGCCTGCGACGGCCAGCCCGAACCGGACCGCGCTTCGGTGCAGACCCAGTTCTTCACGCCGCGTACGAGTGAAACCGCCAGCACGCGCTCGGGCGAATCGATCACCTCGAACTCGGTCAGGCTGTCATTGAGCAGCGCGAAGCCGACCTTTCCGTCGCTGACATCGACGAAGTGGTTCTGCGGCAGCGTGGCCATGTCCGGCCAGATCGTCTCTGGCATCGGCCCGGCCGGCCGGATCGGTCGATGATCGACGATGAAATGGCCGCCCGCGTCTGAATGCGTTGCGCCCGCCAGGCCCGTGGGGAACATCGCGCGGAGATAGTGATCCGCCTGGCGGTTGTCGAATGTGACCTCGACCTCAACCTGGCGCGCCGCGGCCCGCAACGTGACGCGCGTCTGGATCACCAGGTCCGACAGTGCATCGCCGCGCCGCTGCTCGTCCTTGCGGCCGCGCGCCGGGATCCGCATTGTCACTTCGCTCGCGAGCGTCGCGTGCATCGGGCCGGTCTGCTCGCTCCAGAGCCGCGCGGCGCTGCCCTGGCTCGTGTGGACCTCGTCGAACATCGGGCGCTTGTTCACCCAGTAGTCGCCGTGCTCGCCACGGTCCTCATAGTAGTTCAGCCCGGCATACGTGCGGTCGCGCTCCTTGTCGGTCAGGTCGAACGTGCCGTTCGGATTCATCACGACGCGCAGATACTCATTCTCGATGATGTTCGGTGCCGCCAGCAGCGTGTCCGTCCGGTCGAGTTCGCCCATCCACCGCGCGGCCTGCGTCTCGTCGCGATAGCCGGCGCGGAAAATCTTGTAGCCGCCGGCAGGAATCTCACCCGTATCAAAGTAAACCAGATACCGGTCCGCCAGCAGCGGATGCGTGCGCGTGTGCACCTCGGCGACGCTGTAGAGTTCGCGGCTGCTGCCCTGACACTGCGTATCGACCGGGTGGCCGTCTGCGTCGAACATCAGCACATCGCGGCTCGACTCCGGCCAGTCAGAGTATTCCCGCACGTGCGCGGGCATGTTGACCCACGCCCGGACCACCTCGCGTCGCACGTACGGCAGCGGGTTGAACACCACAATGAGCACATCGTCCGCCGCGAAATTGCTCAGGTCGATCCGCTGGATCAGCGCCTGCATCGCGCGGTTGCCGATCGACTGCGAGAGGTCGATCACCTGGTTGAGCCGGTTCTGTACATCCTCGACTGTCTTGTCCTGCGTGACGCCGTTGATCGAATCGTGCGGATGCGACGCGAGCAGGTTCTCCCACGCGAGTCGCATGAACTGGCTCGGATACGACGCCCCGTGCGCGGCCGCCGCCACCGCCAGTGGCTCGGCGAAACGGATCAGCATGTTCTGCGCCTTCTTGTTGAGGCGCTTGAGATAGAGTCGCGTCGTCAGCGCGTTGCCGGTCACACCCGCCGCCGGCCCGTCGCGCAGCTCACCTTCGACGACCTTCAGCTTCGAGCGGTCAATGCTTTCGCGCATGAGCTGCACGTAGTCCGGCAGCGTCTCGTGAACCCACTCGCGATCGGTGTCGGCGTCCACCTCGTTCATCCGCGCCATCATCTGCTCGAACATCGGCTGGCTCGCGGTGTAGTCGCAGCCGTTCATCATGATCCGATCGTCGGCCAGCACGCTCTCGTCCATCGTCGCCCAGACACGATCGAGCAGGTCGCGCGTGATGTACTCGGGATACCACTTCACCGGCGCATCGACCTGATGCGGGTCCTGTTCCATCTGCTCGTCGTCGGCGCGGTGAAACGCGACGCCGCCGTCCGCCCAGTCGTAGCGCCAGCCGGGGCCGAAGTGATCCGTGCCGAACAGCGCTGACAGATGCACGTGGAAGTAGAAGTTCTGCCGGCCCATCTCGCCGAACCGCGTCGCGAGCAGCTCGCAGCCGTCAGGCCCGCGCCAGATGAATTCACACTGTGGGGCACGGTCCTTGCTGACGCGTTTGCCGATCAGGGCGACGTCCATACCGAACCCGGCGTAAAGCTGCGCGAGCTGGGCGGTCTGGCCCCAGCCGAACGGGGTGTAGCCGATGTTCATCACGCCGCCGAGCGCATCGCTGACCCGCCGACCGCGGAGCAGGTTCCGCACGAGGGCCTCGCCATCGACGGGGTATTCATCCGGCAGCGTGTACCACGGCCCGATCGACAGCTTGCCGGCCGCGATCAGCTTCGTCAGCCGCTCGCGCTGCTCCGGCCGGATCTCGAGGTAATCAAGAATCGGCGAACACTGTCCGTCAAGCAGAAAGCCGGGATACTGCCCGCGCTCGAGCACCTCGATCAACTCGTCGACGAAATCGACCAGCATGAAGCGCGTTTCCCAAATGGGATAGCGCCATTCCCGATCCCAGTGCGTGTGCGAAACAACGTGCCCGATCCGCTTCTTGCGTGGTGCGGAACCCTTGGCCATGTGGCGTTCTCCAAACAAACTCATGCGTGCTGCCGCATCAGCGCTTCACCCACAACCGTGCCGCGTCATCATAGCCCCAGCCCGGCACGGCGATGTTCAACTCGTTCAGGGCGCGCGAGCGATCCTCGGCCAACCGCGTCGTCGCCGCCCAGTCCTTCAGGCCGGACAGCGCATCGAGCTCGGTCAGGTTCTCGCTTCCGGCCGTGTTGGCGTACTTGAGTGCCCGCTCGATCGTCTCGCCGCGCAGGAACGCGCTGAGAAAGCCGGCGATCGACGAATCGCCCGACCCGGTCGCGCTGGCGATCGGCTCGACGCGATACGCGGGGCACCACAGCTCGCGATTCGACCAGTTCGCCGCATCGCCCGGCCGCGCCCGGCCCATCGCCTCGAAGCTTGCGGCGTCCGCCGTGCGGACATAGAAGCCGCGGTGGCCGGACTTCAGCGCGACGATCTTGCTGCCGAACGCGAGAAACTGCGACGACAGTGCCGTGTAATCCGACGCGTCGAAATAGTCGATCAGCTCCGCGCCGCCGTGCTCGGCCTTCATTGCCAGGAACCGCTCGCGCTGCATCATGAAGACCGCTTCCTCGATACTCGGCAGAAATACATCCACGTATGGCAATGTCTTCGCAAGGATCCTGTCCCAGGGCGCGCGGCCCGACTCGGTGGACGGATCCGGCAGTGACATATCGAGTGATGTCGTCGCGCCCGCTTCCTTGGCCTTGCGGAAGATCGTGGCCAGCTCCGCGCCCTCGTCAGCGAACAGGCCCTTCATCAGCGGCGGATAGCCGAGATGGAACAACCGTGCGCGCGACACGAGCGTGTAATCCACATCGCCGCTGGCGAACGTATCGTTCGTGCCGGGATGATGCAGGAAGATACGGTCGATCCCCGGCGGCGCCAGCGCGACCGTGTACGACGTATGTCCGCCCGGCTCGACGGTGATGCCCTCGGCCGAGCCTACGCGGCTGAGCCGCTCCCGCACGGCGGCGCCGAACGCATCGTCGCCGACCTTGGCCATGAATCGCACGTCCATGCCGAAGATGTGCAGCCCGATGCCCGTGTTCGAGACCGGCCCGCCGGTCGAGGTGGCCACCGGGCCCATGTTCACCAGCTTGCCGGGCGTCAGGATCTCGCCGATCGTTTTCGCGCCGGTGTCGTGGAACTTCGGGATGATGTCGAAGCAGATATGCCCCGCCGCCGCTACGTCAAAACCGCCCGCCGTCATCGGCGTCCGCCTCCGCTTGAATTCCAGCCTTCGCACCGGGCCTCCGCAGCCCGCGCCCCGGGAAGGGGCTCCGTGGGTGTGCAGCCCTCTCCTATACCCAACGGCCCGATCCAGGTCCAGCCCCTCGCATCAAGACAGATGGCATGGGCCGCAGGAACGCAGGCGCAGCAGGCTGCCCCGCATTTCGCCCTACTGATCGACTGCTGGCCTGTTCAACTGTTCTCGCCCGAAGGGCGTCGTGTGCCACTGCCCTCGAGCTTGCTGTTACCCACATCTATCGCATTTGTGTGACGGTCGCACAGAGACAAAACTTGCCCCCTTTAAGGGGGTATCCCTGGCGAAGCCGGGTCCATAGGCCAGCCCTTGTAGGGCTGGTTCGCGAGCGGTCCCTATCCTGTTCTGCCTTCCCATTCCGTGAACCCGCTTCAGCGGGTTTCTCGTGGATGTGTGTCATATATGGCACTCAAGGAAAACCCGTAAACGGGTTGCAATCCAGAAGAAGAGGAAAGAGGAAGGCATCGCCCGGCCCGTACACACCGGCCCTCAAAGGACCGGCCTATGGACCCGCCTGCGGCGGGCCAGGCCGCTAACAGCGGCCAAGGGACGGGGACACACCTGCAGAACGCGGGTAACAGCAAGCCCTCGAGCAGTGCTCCTCCAACGAGACGAAGAAAAGAATCATTCTTCGTGTTTGCCCCGGGTAGCTGTCGACCGTCAGGCAGGCTAAGAAGATGGGGCAGCAGGTTCGTTCTTGGTCTGGCTCATGGTTTGCCGGCTCCCTTCTCCTTGGGTGGTCGGCTTCGGGGTGGACTGTGTTTTCCAGATCCAGCGTGCCGATCACGGCGCTGGTCAAGAGTACGTCCGCGTGGCAGCGTCGTGTCTCCATCGTCCTTCTCCTTGTTTCGGTATCGTGAGGGTTCTCGCTGGCCGGTGGGCAACTCACCCGCGGCCCCTTTCTGGATCTGCGGCATAGGGTATTCCGCAAGACGATCAGCGTCAATAGTTGGCACTCACCGTGTGCCGCAGAGCCGAATCGACAAAAACGTTCAATGCCAAGCTGCGTTTCCGCCGATAGATGCCCCGAGGAGTCTGTCGGTCCGTGCGTCGCGCCGCGAGGGCACGGTTCCGAGCGTCATGGAGGACGCAGCATGCCCCGCCCAATGCGGACTGGCACACCCCGGCACGATTTGACTCTCACCGATTTCGGGCTCGATACGCAAGCAGAAAGGGGCTTACCCATGAATTCGACGACAAAGCTGGCCGGCGTGGTTCTTCTGTGGATTTCCCAGCTCTGCCTGGGCGAGGCTTCGTTCCAGGCGTTGGACTTTAACGCCTACGGCGTTTCCGCCGACGGCCGCGTGTTAGTCGGCAAGGAGTCTGGCCCGGTCCTGCCTCCCGCGTACCGGTGGTCCGAAGTGGACGGCACGACGGTATTGGGCTTGGTCCCAGACGGCTGTTCCACGACGGGTGCCTGGGGGGCCTCGGCCGACGGCTCCGTCGTTGTGGGCTCGAGCAGCACCGACGGCTTCCGGTGGACAGCCAGCCAGGGCTTCGAAACCTACACGTCGCAACTCGGCCAGCCGTTCTGGGCCCGCGGCGTCACCCATGATGGCACGACCGTTGTCGGGAAGACGATCTCGGACGGACAGGAGGTGGCAGCCACCGTAAGCGCAACCAGCGGCCTTTCGATTCTCGGCGATCTGCCGGGCGGCAGAACAGAGGCGATCGCGTATGGCGTTTCGGCGGACGGAAGCGTCGTCGTAGGCCGAGGCGTATCCGAGCAGAGCGACCAGAACGGCTACCTTGGGAGAGAGGCGTTTCGCTGGACAGCCGAACAAGGGATGGTCGGCCTCGGCAGCCTGCCCGGCGGCAAGTACGACACCGTAGCATACAGCGTCTCCGCGAACGGCAACGTCATTGTGGGCGAGGGCTATGCGGCCGACGGGTACTCCGAGGCGTTCCGCTGGACGGCCGAGGAGGGTATGGTCGGTCTCGGCCGGCTGGCCTCTGATCGCTTCTGCGGCAGTACCGCGAACGACGTGTCCGCGGACGGGTCCATCATTGTCGGTTTCAGCCAATCTGGCGTCGTAGTAAATGGCGAAGCCTTCATTTGGGATGTTGAGCACGGGATGCGCAGCCTGCGTGATGTGCTTTCGCAGCAGTATCGTCTCGACATGACCGGCTGGCATCTTTACGAGGCGCGCGGCATTTCCGACGACGGCCTCACGATTGTCGGCCGCGGATTGGCGCCCGATCTCACCTTCTGCAGCTGGGTCGCCCGCGTCCCGGAACCGGCGACGCTGCTCCTCGTCGGCATAGGCACGGCGTTCCTCTCGCGCCGCCGTCTTGCGTGAATTCGCATCCAAAACGGAGGGGACACGCACCTTTGTGCACGTTCGCCCGGTGACGCTCTTCGCCATTCGAAGGCGTGGTCGACGATTGACGGTCGCTCTGGGAAAAGGTAGCCACGCCCCACCCGCTCCAAATCAACACTGCGCACCCATACGGCCGGGCAGGCCCGTAGACCTCCAGGCAAGCGGGTTTTGCCCCTGTTCGCGCCCTGAAGCTACCCGACTCACAAGTTCGACAGCGAAACCAAAGCGCCACCCCGTTGCCGCGGGCGCCGTGCAGTGTATGCTAACTGACCTGACGAACAAGCAAGCCGGTCAGCGACCGGCAGCGGAGGACTCACTATGCGTCGCGCCCGAGAGATGACCCGTCGCCAGCTCTTACGCAACGGTGCCACGTGGGCCGCCGGTGCCGCGGCCGCACCGTATGTGATCACGAGCACCGCCCTCGGCGCCGCCGACAAGCCCGCCGCGTCGAACCGCATCACGATGGGCTTCATCGGCGTGAACTGGATGGGCGGCTATCACCTCAACACGCTGCTCAACAACCCTCGCGTGCAGGTGCGGGCGATCAGCGATGTGGACCAGGGCCACCTCGATCGGGCGGTCGAGAAGGCCGGCCCCGACTGCCGCGGCTATCACGACTACCGCGACCTGCTCGCTCGGCCGGACATCGACGCCGTGCTGATCGCCACGCCCGACCACTGGCATGCCCTGACCGCGATTCACGCCTGCGAAGCCGGCAAGGATGTCTACTGCGAAAAGCCGCTGTCGCTGACCGTGCGCGAGGCCCGGCGGATGGTCGAGGCCGCCCGTCGCAACGGCACGGTCTTCCAGGTCGGCAGCCAGCAGCGCTCGGCGGACAACTTCCGACTCGCGTGCGAACTCGTCCGCAGCGGCCGCATCGGCAAGGTGTTCTGGGCCCGCGCTGTCATCGGCGGCGCGCCTACGATCGAGCCGCAACCGACGCAGCCCGTGCCGCCGGCGCTCGACTGGGATCGCTGGCTCGGCCCGGCACCGTGGTCGGACTACACGGAGAAGCGCTGTCACGTCGAGTTCCGCTGGCTTTACGACTATTCCGGCGGCAAGATGACCGACTGGGGCGCCCACCACAACGATATCACCCAGTGGGGCTTTGGCACCGACGACACCGGTCCGGTGAAGATCGAGCCCGTTTCGGCGACGTTTCCGACCGCCGGTCTGTGGGACGCCGCGACGGCGTTCGAGGTGAAGAACACCTACGCCGATGGCCGCGTGCTGTATACGTGCAGCAGCGGCAAGAACCGGGGCGTCTGGTTCCAGGGCACCGACGGCTGGGTCGAGGTCGACCGCGGATACCTCCGCACGAGCAACCCCGACATGGAGAAGGAGCCGCTCGGCGCCGGCGACATGCACCTCGAGCGGACGAACGGCGACGACTACATCGGTCATCACGACAACTGGCTCAACTGCATCGAGACGCGCCGGCGGCCGATCTGCGACGTCGAGATCGGGGCCCGCTCGGCCATGATCTGCCACCTGGGCAACATCGCCATCCGTACCGGCAAGACGATCCACTGGGACCCCGAGCGCGAAGTGATCACAAACGACGTGAGCCTGAACCGATGGCTCGACAAGCCGTACCGGGCACCGTGGAGAGTGTGAACGGTGACGGCCACGCCTGGACCGAACGGATGGATGCCAACGCGGGCGCGGCAATGGCCCGAAGAATGGATAGGAGAGTTTCGAGATGAATACCCGCCTGCTCTGTGCGAGCCTGATGATACTGACTGCGATGGGCTGTCAGATGTTCGCGCCGCGGCCGGCGCAACATGTGCTTCCCGCGGACGATCCGCGAATTAAGGCATTGGCCAGCCCGGACGAGGCCGCGCGCGTCGCCGCTTCTGAATCACTCGTTGCCGCTGGTGCCGCTTCGGTGCCGCAACTTGTCGCGATACTCGATCGTGGCGAGGAGCCTGCGGCGAAGATGGCGCATCACACGCTGCTTCGGCTCGCGGCGCGAGCACCCGAATCGATCGATCACGCGCCAGTCGCGACGGCGCTGGCCGCCGCATTGGCCGACACGGAGCTGTCGGCTGGCACGCGGAACGAGCTGTGCCGCTGCCTGAGCGATGTCGGCCGCGACGAATCCGTCGAGGCCCTCGAAGCGGCGATGGCCGAGCCGGCCATCCGCGAACGGGCCCGCTGGGCGCTCGCGCGGATCGACACCGACGCCGCCACGGCCGCACTCGTCCGTCAACTCGACAAGGCGGATGTGGAATTCAAAGTCGCCCTGCTCAACGCGCTCGGTGAGCACGCCAACATGGAATCGCTTCCCGCGCTGAAGGCCGCCGTGGCGAGCGACGATCCCGCGGTGCGCGCCGCGGCGCTCGACGCCCTGGCCCGCATCCCCCACGCCGACAGTTGCGAGACAATCCTGGCAGCGTTCAAGACCGAGCCTGCGATGGCCACCGACGGCCTGCTGACATTGATCGACACGCTGCTCGACGCCGGCACCGAACACCGCCGATCGGCGAAGGACGCGATTGCTGCTATGGCCGCATGTACGTCGTTGACACCGACGCAGCGCGCCCGGCTGCTTTATGCGAGCGCTCGCGCCGGCGGCCGCGCTTCCGCGCGGGCTGTTCTCGATGCCCTGGCTGACCCGAATCCGCACGTGTGCAGCGCCGCGATCGAAGCGGCCGCCGCAACGGTTGGTCCGGACATTGTCGGCCTCGTCACCGAGGAATGGGGCTCACTGACAACGGACACGCGGCTCCGATTGCTCGATGCGTTCGGCCGTAGCGGCAAGCCCGCCGCGCTGCCAGCGCTGTTGATGGGTGCCAGAGACGCCGAGATGGACATCCGCGTCGCGGCGTTTCAGGCGATCGGCCGGCTCAACGCCGATGGGGCCGTGGCGACGTTGATTGCGGCCGTGCAGGGCCCGCCCGCGCCCGATCGCGATGCGGCTGAAGCGGCCCTGGCCCGACTCGGCGGCGACAACGTGACTGAACGGCTGATCCAGGCGTATGCCGACGCCTCTGCGGATGAGAAGACCTCGCTGCTCGCGGTCCTGAGCTGGCGGCAACACCCGGACGTCGCCGGTCTTCTTTTAGCCGCGGCGACCGGCGACAACCTTGAACTGCACATCGTCGCCGCGACCGGCCTGCGCCGTCATCCCAGCGCGGCGGCAGCCGCGGTCCTGACCGCCGACGCGACCACTGGGCCGGCCGAACTGCGACAGATCGCCGTCGAGAGTCTGCTCGGGATGGCCTGGCGGACCGAGGCGTACGATCCGGCTGCGGCCGCCACAATGTACATGGATGGCCTCAAGCTCGCACGCGACGATGAACAACGCCGGACCGCGCTGGGTGGCATCGGCCGCGTCGTGGATCCGACCGTGACCGAGCTCCTCCCGCAGGTCCGACCGTGGATGGCCACGGACGGCGTCCGTACCGATGCGGCGATGGCCGCCGGCGCTCTGGCGATGCGGTTGCCGGAATCACAGAAGGAGGAGGCGGTCGCCGTGCTGACCGAGGCGGTGGCGCTGCGGCCGGACAACACGCGGGCGATGGTCAAGCACTTGCGTGCGCTCGGCGTGGACATCGACCTGGCGCGGGATGCGGGCTGTGTGACCTCTTGGTGGTTCATCGGTCCGTTCACCGGCGACGATGCCGCGACGTGGAAGACGGCGTATTTCCCAGAGAAGGACGTGGATCTGGCCGCTGGCGGTGAGGCCGATGGCAAGACGTTCGCCTGGAAGCATCATCGCACGCAGGACTTCGACGGGATCGTCAACCTCTGGGACGCCGTCGGTGCCGAGAACCACGCCGTCGCGTATGCGTACGCCGAGATCATCGTCGCCGAGGCTCAGGATGTCGTCCTGCGGCTCGGCAGCGACGACGGCATCATCGTCTGGCTCAACGGCGAGCCGGTCCACGCCAACCCCGGCCCCCGAGCGTGCAGCCCGGACCAGGACCGCGCCGCCGCCCACCTGACCGCCGGAACCAACCGCATCCTCGTCAAAGTCCAAAACCGCGGCAGTCAGTGGGCCTTCTGCCTCCGCCTCACCACCCCCGGCGACGCGCCGGTCAAATTCGAGCAACGGATGCCGTAAGAATCAGCGCCGATGATTCTCGGCGCCAAAGAGGGCGCCGATGGCATTGTCACGTTCTGCAGGCAGCAACAACTGCCGTACGGCTATTGGGTCACCCAGCGGGAACGGGATTTCGGCTTGGTGCGGTTTCCCAATGTTCCAACGCGCTTCCTGAAGGTTCCTGCACACATCTTCACATACCTCCTCGGCAAGGCCGAACGGCTGCTCTGGGCGCAATAGGCACCGCGCCGGAAGGTCCGCATGTTCCGCACCATCCGGGGGCGGGGCTGTTGGCAGGCTGCGGTACCCGGCGTCACCGGAAAGCGGAGCGGCCAACGGATCAAATCGTAAAAGGGGTATTCAGTTGACTCCAGTGCATACCATCGGTAGTGTATCGTGGGATGGAAGAGGATTACCCGCGCAATTTGCTGGAGTT
>JAFGKA010000127.1 GCA_016928855.1 Phycisphaerae bacterium | reverse complement strand
CTTGCCGGCGCCGCCGACGTGGATGAACGCGCCGTCGAACACGGTCCGGTCCTGTTCATCACCGTTGAAGTTCTGGTAGAGATAGTAGTTGGTGAACCGGCCCGACTGCGAAATCCCGAAGACATAGGCGTGCTCGATTTCACCGCTCAGGGGATTGGCCCGCCCCTGCCGATCCGCCTTCGCAAAGCGAAAGAACGAGACGATGTCGCGCATGGCCACCGCACCCAACCCGGACACCCGCGGATCCTTCGCCGTATAGACGAGGTCATAGATCCAGCCGGGGCGGAACCCCTCCTTGACGTACAGGTGCGTCGCGTCCGGGATCACCGTACCATTCTCCCAGCGGGCAAACGACCACTGGTCGCGCGGAATCGGCGTCGCCGGTGCCGAACGGTTCGGCCGCATCGTGAGCATCGCCTCAGACTCGTTCAGATCAGCCGCCGGGTAGACACGGCTGTTACCCCAGCACAACGGCTCGCTGAAGCTTCGGGCATCAACGAAAATCTCCGAATACACCTTGCCGGTAATCGATCGCGTGCCGTCGGCAGTCGTCTCCACCGCAACCGGCAGATCGAGCAGCAATCGGTCTTCGCCGGGCTTGACGTCGCCGTTCCAGCCGCACCAGAGCACCGAGTAGCCCTCTCGCATGAGAAAGCCGTTGCCCGCGTCCGCCAGCGATTTCGGATCGTTGCCGCGAGCTTCGTTGAATGCCCACAGTGCGAGCTTGTCGCCCCGATTGTTCACGTCATACAGAAGCCGGCCATTCCCACGTGCCGCATCCACCGGCTTGAGCAGAAAGAAGTCGGTCCGGAATCGCACCCGGCCGGTAGCCGTCTTCGGCGCCAGATTGAGATCAACCACATGACGATTTGCGGCATGCGACGGATCCACCTCGATCCAGACGCTCCCCTTGATCCGTTCATACGCACCGCTCGCACCGAATTCATGGCCATCCGCAAACGATCCCCGCTGATCGATCTCCAGGTCAGCAACCTCGGCAAGAACCGGGCCTGTGAAAGCAGCAGCGCCAAGACACAGCGTAAACGCGGCGAATCGGAGAATGAGTCTCCATCTCAAGCCGATGTGCGGCTGGTTCATCATCTCCAGTACTCCAGATTGACTATGATGATCTAATCGACGAAACACCAACGCCACGGACGCATGTTGTCCATTCCTACCACGCAGCGCTAACTGCGGGACAGGCGGTGAAGGGTGGCGAAGTATTTCTGCGCCTCGATGCAGTCGGCTGCTTCGACTTCGAACGTATCGACGGCGATACGTCTGACGTTGGGAACCGCCTCGCAGGCGCTGAGGTTCTCCCATTCGCGAAACCGGATCGTCAACGTCAGCGGCAGCGTCGGCTTCCACGGCGACAGCGACGCCACGTTGGCCAGAACGCGCCGAGCCGCCTGCTGAATCTCGTCGCGCACAACGGCCAGCGGACGCATCTGGGCCGCGGTATTAGCCCATCCCGTCTTGGTTACGACCGTCTCGACGCCGTCGGGCAACTCCTCGCGTACCTGCGCCGCAAGCTTGTCGTCGCCGGTCACGAGGCCGATCGGCACATCGAAATGCCCGGCGAACGCCGCAGCCCAGCCCACCTCGCCGATCGACTGGCCATTGATCCGCAGATCAAGCACGTTATGCGACCAAGTATGCGCCAGCGTGCCGCTGACGGTGGTCGCGCGAGCGTGATAGCCGATCAGAAACACAACGTCGAAACTCCGATCCACCCCTTCGACCATGCTGCCGAGCGGTCCCCAGCCGCTGATCAGCTCGGCCGCTGAGTGGAGCCGGTCGAGCTCGATGTTCGTGGCAGTCTCGTGGGCATCCTTGACGACAACCCGCTTGGCGCCAGCCTGGAGGGCACCCTCGATCGCCGCGTTGACCTCCTGGGCCATCCACTCGCGGGCACGTTTGTAGTCAGCACCATCTGTGCTCCAATGGACCCGGCCGCTCACACCGCAGATGCCTTCCATGTCCGCCGAGATGAACACGTTCACGCCGCAAGCCTCCTGACTCCGGGTTGCACGAACGACCCATTGTCGCAAGAATAACGGATTGCCGAAAGCGTCCGGCGACGAAGATGCCGGACCTCTCGTGTAGCGTACCGGTTTCGGGCGCGACCGCAAGGGAGCCGGCGGTCCGCATGCGAGCCGTCCCCCGCGAGTGTCCACAGCCCCAAGAAGGAGCCAACGAGATGCATACCTGCCAGAGTCACACCTGCAGCCGTCGAGATGTTCTGCGAAACGGGAGCCTTGTCGCGGCCGCCGCCTTTGTTTCGATCTGGGCGCCGATTGCGACCTCGATCGCCACGGCACAGACCATTCCGGACTTCTGCTTCATCCAGGTCTCGGACATCCATGTGAACCCCCGCCCCACCGGAATGGCCCCGCAGGCCGGCGGTCGGAGCGTCGATACGCTCGCGTGGATCTGCAAGGAAGTGGCCAAGCCACAGAAGCAGGAACCGTATGGCATCACGGCCCCCACGCCCGCGTTCGTCTTCGCCACGGGCGACATCACCGAATATGGCGTCATCGGCGAGACATGGTCTGATTTCCTGGCGTGCTTCAGCTCGCTGAAGTGCCCGCTGCACGTAATCCCCGGCAACCATGACAACACCTGGACCGCGATGTACCACATCATGCGTGAGCGGCACGGCGGCGATAACTTCTCATTTGATCAATTCGGCTGCCACTTCGTCGGCCTCACGACCGCGTCGCCGCAGGAGCCGGTACCGAGCATCGATCGTCGCATGCTGAACTGGCTTCGGGACGATCTGGCGAAAATCAAGACGGATACGCCGGTGTTCGTGTTCGTACATCATCCGCTGCACGGCCGCGAGTTCGCCTCGCCGTTCGAAACGTATCGCCTCCGCGAAGTGCTCGATGGCCACAACATTGTTCTGATCCTCGACGGGCACGGTCACGGCGTGAACCACGGGCAATGGGAGAACCTTGACCGCGTCATGGGTGGCAGCACATTCGGCCCCAACACCGGCTACAGCGTCATCTCCGTCGTGGGTGGCGTCTTGCGGGTCGCGTATCGGTTTCAGGGCGATAAGCCGATGCAGGGACTGCTGGAGAAACCAGTGCAGAAGGCAACGTCCGCGGGCAAGATCACGATTGTCTCGCCCAAGTCTGGCGAGCCTGTTGCCGACCGGAAGGACCTGCCTGTCCGCGTACGGGTGGATTCGCCCGGCGCGATCCAGAGCGTCGCTGTAGAGGTGAACTGCAAGGACAAGGAACAGACGACCCTCGAAGCCGGCGGGGACGGCTATCACGGCCGACTCGATATCCGCGAACTGTCGCCCGGACTGCATGTTCTGTCTGTAACGGTCAAGGACGCGACTGGCCGTGAAGTACACCACGCCGAGGCGGTTGAGATCGCCCCGGACAAGGGCACCCTTGCCGTGCGTCGGTATCAGCACGACGCCGGCTTCAAAGCCGGGCCCCTGTTGCATGACGGACTGATGATCGTCGCCGACACAGCCGGCGTCGTCACAGCCTTTGACGCATCCTTCAAGCCGCAATGGCGCGTTGAGACGGGCGGCGAGGTGCTCGCCACGCCGACCGCTGCCGACAACGCCCTCCTCTTCGGCTCTGGCGACGGAATCGTACGGTCGGTCGCCCCTGCATCCGGCGCGCCGCTGTGGCAGTACAAGGCGAACGCGCCCGTGTACGCGCAGGTCGTGGTGCACAAGGGCATCGCGTACGTCGGCGACAACGAAGGCTACGTCCATGCGATTCGCGCCGGCGACGGCAAGGAACGCTGGGCTGTCAAAGCGTCGGAATACAGCATCGAAGCGGCCGGCGCTGTTTGCGGCGACGCGTTCTGCGTCGGCGCATGGGACGGCTATGTGTACGGCCTTGCCCTCAAGGACGGCTCGCTGCTTTGGAAGCAACGCTGCCCGATGGGTCAGGGCGGCCAAACAACCCGGTACCTCGCCGCGGCCGATTGCCCGCCCGTCGTCGTCGGCGACCACCTCTTCATTACCGACCGCGGTTATCGACTGGGCCAGTACCAATCGGACGGCAGCTATGTACGCGATCTTCGCGATAAATGCGCAGGGATCGGACAATCGGAGGATGGCCGCTGCATCTACGCCCGCACGCTGGACGATCGACTCATCAAGTACGAGGCGGACGGTAGCGTGGCGTGGAGCCGACCCGTTCCGATGGGCCGGTTCCCCATCCAGCCGACTGAACGAGCCGGAAAGGTATTCGTCTGCTCGAACGTCGGCCTGCTGACCGTGCTCGACGCAAGGGACGGCTCGACCCTCTGGACATACCAGGTCGCACCGCAACTCTACGTCATGGGGGCCGTAGCCGCCGACGACCGCGGCGTGGCCTATGTAACCGATATGGACGGGTGTATCACGGTGATCGGCCCGGAAGACGCGTTGGCCCGCCGATAAATGTAGTCTGGCCGACAACAATGCGACGGGGAGGCCGCCCGTTTCGACGGACTGTCTGCCCGCTCGGCTGTACCGAACCGCCACAACGCGGTGATCAACGATGATGGACGCCTGAGCGGCCTGTAGCGTGACAATAAGAATTCGTGCCTGCCCGCAGAGGTCGTGCACTGCCCCGTCCGATCTCCCGCGCCTTATCGGGCGTCGCGAAGTCGATGCAGAATCTCACCGGCCTTCGCTACGTACAATACGCCCTCGGCCTCGCGGTTCGCGTACTCGGCCGGATCGATCGTGTCTGGATCGCAGTAGCCAAGGTTGATCTTTTCGCAAACCGCGCGCGGGATACGTGTGGCGAGCACGACCTCGACGCGCGGCGTTTCCACACCGTCTTCGAACGTACCACAGCCCTTGACGTGTGTGCTGTGGGCCAGGACACCGCCGGGATAGCGGACGTACCTTTCCCACTGTTGCAGGAAGAAATCCCGGCAATGATAGCCGATGGCCTCGATGACCTTGCCGTGACTGACGGACACCTCTGAGATGTGCGGCGCGTAGATGATCAACCGGCCACCATCGGCCACAACCGGCTCGAGCTTGTACATGCACTTGCCGGCGGTCCAGATGTCGTCGTACATCGGCGGCGCACAACTCAGCACCGTATGATACGGCCGCTCGTGATAGCGGACGTTCACCTCTGCCGATAGCGCCGCCGCCGCCTGCCAGGCGTCGAGCACCGGCCCGGCGAACAACCCCCGCACGCCGCCCGGATCCACGACGTAGGCCAGGCAATGGCGCTCGACCGGCACCATCGATGCCGCTTCCTCGATCAAGGCACGCACCGGCGTATCGCGCGTCCCGTTGATCGCCGCGTTCGTAATCAGCGCCCCGAGCCAGTGCGTCGCGTTGATGATGTCCGGCGCGGCGATGCCGGGGAACAGGTACTTATGACCGCCCGAGAAGCCCACCACCTCATGCGGAAACACCGGGCCGGAAATCAGCAGATGATCGTAGTCCAGAATTCGCTTATTCAGCCGCACGGGCACGGCGTCAGTCATCCGGCCGCCGGAAATCTCCGCCACTCGCTCGGCGGAGACACTGCCGACCGACACCAGCGCCGCCGGGTCGTCCCAGCGGTGATTGAGGATTTCGATGTTGGCATATTTGCCGCTGCGCTCGGCGGGCGTCAAATGCAGAAACTCGTTGATCCGTGCCTCGGAAAGCGGCGGATGCGTCCCCAGCGCGATGAGAAAGTCGAGCTGCGCGACCCGTGACCCGAGCCGATCGGCCAGCGCCCGGAAGAACCAGTGTGTCGGCCCGCTACGGCTGTGGTCCGGAATGATGACCAAGACCCGTTTGCCATCAAGACCCAGCCCTTCGACCGCCTCGCCGACCAAACGGCGAACATCAGCCTCGCCAAGCACCGTCGTCACAGAACCTTCTGAAACCAGCACCCGGAGCCTCCTGTCGATTCTGGCTGCCACTCCACCCACCAGACACCGTATTCTACCGCAGGTAATCGGCGCCGCACAGTCGGGCCGAAGACGTGCCGCCGGTCAACGGACGATTCGCCTCGAACCTTGTATGGGAACCGCACCATGGCACAGCATACCGGCGCAACATCCGGATTGACTCGCCGAAACAGCCCACCTGTCCTGTTGACGCCGTTTGTGTGGAATCATCAACCGACTGGAATGAACGAACCGCCCGAACACCGAATCTGCCAAGGAGAGTCAAGGTAGATAAGAACGCGGGCAGACAAGAAGATCGTGACGTGTACCCCTTTCCGTCGCTGGAAGAATCTCAGGCGTTGCCATCCCGGTCTTCTTAACGTCTTGCGGCCTTGGCGTGATTCATGCTCCCTGCTTCAGAAGCTTCGCTACCATGTCAGCGTCGATCGTTGGTTCGCCTTTGAGGTAGCCCAGGGAGGCCAGGAACCGGTCGGCCAGCCGCAGCGTCTCGACGAAGTACTTCCCGTCGCTCTTTCCGATATTGAAGAAGCCGTGCTTCTGCCCCTCGAAGCCGACGACCTCGCAGCGGTTACCCGCCGCTTCCATCGTTTGGGCAAAGGCCTCGATTTTGGCGAACGGAATGAGCGGATCCTGCCGGCCGTGAAAGATGATCGTCGGAGGCACGCCCGGCCGAACGTTGTCCGTTGGTGAGAGCTCCTCCGGTCTGGCTCCCATGCGTGACATAATGCGAAGGTGGTCCTTCACCGATTCGCCCGCCTTCGATTGATCCGGCGACAGGTCGATTGCCGGGTTGAAGAGAACCATGGCGTTCGGCCTGAAGCTGATTGAGGATTTCTTGTCGTGGGTGAAATCCTTCACCGTTCCGGTGGCCGCAGCCAAGTGCCCGCCGGCCGATCCACCTGCCGCCGTGATGCGGTCCGGGTCCACACCCAGTTCCCGCGCGTGGGCCCGCACCCATCGAATGGCCGCTTGCGCATCCGCCGTGCAGTCGGCGATCATCGCTCGATCCCGCGAGTACACGCGATAGTCCACGGCAGCAGCCACCATGCCCCGGGAGGCAAAGTACCGGCACTGAGGCATGAACTGCTCGGCCGAGCCGCCCCGCCAGCCGCCGCCGAAGAAGAAGACGATCACCGGCCGCTTGTCGGTGGGCTCGTGACCGGGCGGCAGGTGCAGGTAGAGCTTGAGTTCCCGGTCGCCAGTCTTCTTGTACACCACCGCGCGAACACCGCTGACCTCGCCCCGTTCGGCGGGTGCCGACGAGGTAGCCACGGCGTTGGCGTCGGGGGCTTTGGCCTGCGCCGGACGAGCCTCCTCGGCCCACGCGCACGGCGCAAGAGCAGAAACCGACAATCCGATGGTCAGGAATCGTTGGATCATGCAAGACCCTCACTCGATGGATGTAACCCGTCCGGCCCGTTGCCGCCGAGCAGAATGAGCCAACCACCAGAAAGAATCAAGGCCGGGAGGAGTGAGGGTGAACAGAAAGCACGCCATCTTTGTCATATCTGTGCGACGCAACGAGTTGCCCCACGAGCCTCTCGGATCTCTTGGCATCCCTGGCGGCCTGACGGTTCACCCCGTCTTCGCCGAAGGTCCCGGCGATCTGCTGGAAGCCCCACGGACGGCACCGTCCCGACAATGCGGGACGTGCGGAGCGGAGCGAAGTCAGACGGTGGTGATCCCGCCCTGGCCGGGGATGAGATTGAGCAAATTGTTCAGCAGGTCCACAAGCGAATCCGCGTCAATGTCAATCTGGGTGACCTGGCCGGTAATGAAGACAGAGACGCCCTCGACGACGGAATTCTTCCACAATTCACCACAACCGGCGGTCAGGAGGCAGCCGTGCAACAGCGGAGCCAACGCGATCCATTGCCACCGGCGCCGGCAACACCGGCTTCGCGTGCTGCTGGTTCTCGTCTGCATCTGCTCCATGGCGACACGACTCCTTTCGATACGGCGGCTGGCCCGTTGTGACCTGCCTGGCTCATTGACCACGCCCAAAGCTGACCGCACGCATTATACCGACCCGGTGCCAACCACGAAAAGTGTCCGTCGTCGGCCCCGCTGGCGTCTCCATTGCCACAGCCGGTACAATAGAGCGGTCGCAGGCGGACGGCCTGCAGAGGCTCGCTTATGGGCAAAAAGAAACGCGGTAAGAGCGGTGGCGCGGGAGGTCGCAAAGTCCGCGTCCATTTCCGCCGCAACCGCCAGGCCCCCCCCCGCCAAAAAGGCATCCCCCTGCACGTCACGCATGAGGTCGATGACCACGACGACCTGGCCACGCCGGACTGGGAAACCGTCTCGGCTAAGGGCGATCTGTCCCGCAAGCGCACGGTCATCGAATCCGACAACATCCCGGCCGGCGCGATCGAGGGATTCGTGCTGGCTGTGCGCGGACTGATCGCCGACGTGGAGCTAGCCGACGGGACTCCATACGCCTGCACGATCCGTCGCGTCCTGCGCACCCGGCGCATCGAGGAGCGACACCCGGTGGTCGTCGGCGATCGCGTCCTGTTCATACCAAGCCGGGTGACCGGTGATGCAGTGGCCGAAGGCGTCATCGTGCGTGTGCTGGCTCGCCGCAGCCAGCTCCGGCGCGCGACCGAACGCCGGACGCATCTGATTGCCGCCAATGTGGATCAGGTCATCGTGGTGGCGTCCGTGGATCTGCCGCCGCTCAAGCCGTCGCTGATCGACCGGTATCTCGTCTCGGCCAGCGCCGGCGGGATGGATGCTGTCGTGTGCCTCAATAAGGCAGACCTCGATGTAGATGGTCGAGCTGCCGCGGTGCTGGAACGGTATGCGCGGATCGGCTATCCGACACTGATGACCAGCGTGGCCACATCCACCGGCGTTGACGCGCTGCGGGAACGGCTGCGGGGCAAGTCCTCCGTCTTCGCCGGCCAGAGCGGCGTCGGGAAGAGTTCGCTGCTCAACGCCGTGCAGCCGGGGTGGGACCTGCGCATCGGCGAGGTGTGCATGGTCACCGAGAAGGGCCGGCACACGACGACGACGGCCCGGCTGCTCAAACTCGACGGCGGCGGCTATGTCGTCGACACGCCCGGCATTCGCGCATTCGAGCTGGCCATGATTCCCGTCAGCGAGTTGGAGGCCCACTTCGTCGAGTTTGCCGACCGGGTAGCCGACTGCAAATTCGCCAACTGCACGCATATTCACGAAGAGGACTGCGCGATTCGCACCGCGGTGGCGCGAGGCGAGATCCATCCGGAACGCCATGCGACCTACGTGCGTCTGTTCAAGGAACGCTGTGGACTCGTCCCGAAAGAAGACTACGGCGACGAGGCGGATTCTCGCCGCTGATCGCCCCACGGTAACACCGCCTACAAGCCGATGATATTGTAGCCCGCATCGACGTAGATGTTCTCGCCCGTGACACCCGATGCCAGATCACTAACGAGATAGACGGCGGTCCGGCCGACCTCTTCGGTCTCGATATTGCGCCGGAGTGGTGCCTTCTTTTCGACCCACGCAAACATGTCGTCGATACCGCCGACCGCCATCGCGGAAAGCGTGCGGCACGGCCCGGCCGAAAGCGTATTGACGCGTATGCCGAACTCGCCCAGTTCGGCGGCCAGGTAGCGCGATACCGCTTCCAGCGCGGCCTTGGCCACACCCATCACGTTGTAGCCGGGGATGACCTTCTCGCTTCCGTAGTAGCTCAAGGCGATGATCGAACCACCGTTGGGCATCAGATCGCGTGCCCTTCGTGCCATCGCAAGCAGTGTGTAGGCAGAAACATCGAGCGCCTGGCCGAAGACGTCGCGTGGTGTGTCGGCGAAGTTGCCGACCTGCAGGTACTGACGATCCGCGAACGCGATCGCATGGACGAGGAAATCGATCGTCCCGAACCGCTCCCGGGCCGCGGCAAACAGCGCATCGAGATCCTCGTCGCTGGCCGCGTCACACGGATACAGCCACGCGTCGCGGATGCCCGCGGCCTCGATCGTCTTTCGGACGCGACGGGCCATCTTCTCGCCGGGCAGGTGCGAGAACCCGCACGTGGCACCATGCTTGATCAGGTGCGCGGCGATGTGCCAGGCGAGACTGCGATCGTTGGCTACACCAAAGATGATCCCTTTGCGTCCATCCAGCAAGCCCATGCCGAGCCTCTCGACCGATCGGGGTGTACCGCGTCCCTACCATCGGGCGCCCTCGTGTGGGATGGTTGTACCCCTGACGAACATTGTCAAGTGTTCCGTGGTTTTTTCGACCTCAACGGCATTGCCACGTCCCCGAACCGGTGCTTCATTCGGGGTGGCTCCCTGGCCAGACGGCGGAGTCAGGGCAGGCACGTCTTTTCGTCCAGGCGAACGGTGTGCAAGAACACACGATCAGCCTGGGGAGCATCGCACGGCAGCGGTGAGGGACATCCTCGGAGAGAAGATCACGCCGTCGCCGCCAGGCGCGAGGTGTACCGGCGAATCAACTCGGCGACGGCATCGTCCGGCGCCATCTTTGCGACATCGGTCCCGTCACGATCCTTGACCTCGACCACACCCTCTTTGAGGCCACGCTTCCCGATCGTCACACGCAGTGGGACCCCGATCAAGTCGGCATCCTTGAACTTGGGCCCGGGGCGCGCGTCGCGGTCGTCGAGGAGCACATCGAGACCCCGTTCGGCGAGGGCATCATGGAGCCGGCCAGCCACCTCGGCCACTTCCGGATCACCAGCATCGAGGGCCACGATCAACACGTGGAACGGCGCGATCGCCATCGGCCAGATGATACCCGCGTCGTCGTGGCTGGCTTCGATCGCGGCAGCCACGATGCGGTTCAGCCCGATGCCGTAGCAACCCATGATAAGCGGATTTGCCTTGCCGCCCTGATCGAGGAAGTCGGCCTTCATGGCCCTGCTGTATTTAGTACCGAGCTTGAAGACATGGCCGATCTCAATCGACTTCACGAACGCCAGCGGTTCGCCGGTTTTCGGGCACCGGTCGCCCTCGGCCACGTTGCGGACATCCGCGACGCTGACGCGTTCGCCTTCCAACGGAAAATCACGGCCGGGGTTGACGCCGGTCACGTGGTAGGCGGTACGGTTCGCCCCCGTCGCGGCGTTCCGCATGACGGAGACACCCTGGTCCACGATGAGCTGGACGGCCGGGTCCCGATCGAGCAGGCCTTGTGGGCCGGCAAAGCCGACCGCCGCAGCCGTCAGCTTCTCGATCGTCTCGGGATCCGCCAATTCGACGGCTTGGGCACCCGCGGCACGACGCAACTTGGACTCGTTGATCTCGTGATCTCCACGAACGAGCGCGACAAGCGTCCGCTTGACCGCCGGACCGCCGTCGCCCGCGAACACGGCCTGATACACCAGGGTCTTCACCATCTGGTCGGGCCGGGTCCCGAGAAACGCGCAGACTTCATCGATCGTCCGCGAGTCTGGCGTATGCACCTCGGCCATCGGCACCATCGCCGTGTCATCCTGTGGCAGCGGCGCACACGTCGCCCGCTCGATGTTGGCCGCATAGCCGCTGCTTCGCACGATCACGTCCTCGCCGGCATCGGTCGGCACCATGAACTCGTGTGAGGCGTCGCCGCCAATCGGGCCGCTGTCCGCCTCGACGCTGACGTACGGCAGGCCGCAGCGGCCGAATATCCGACAATACGCGTCGTACATTCTGACATAACTGGCGTCGAGGCCGACCTTGTCCGCATCGAAGGAATACGCATCCTTCATAAGGAACTCACGGGTTCGGAGAACGCCGCTCTTGGGCCGCTCCTCGTCGCGGAACTTCGTCTGAATCTGATAGAGCGTGATCGGAAGCTGCTTGTAGCTGTTGATGTAGTTTCGGGCGATATCGGTGACACACTCCTCGTGCGTGGGCCCGAGGACGCTGCCTTTCCGCCACGGCTGGTCCTTGAGATGGATCAGGGCCGGGCCCATGACCACGTCCCGGCCGGTCTCCTGCCAGAGGTCAATTGGCTGCATGGCGGGCATCAGCAGTTCGACCGCCCCGGCGGCGTCCATCTCCTCGCGTACGATCGCCTCGACCTTCCGCAGGACGCGATAGCCCAGCGGCAGGTAGGTATAGGCTCCCGCGGCGAGCTGCCGCACGAGCCCGGCTCGAATCATGAGTCGATGCGAAGCGACGGTGGCGTCCGCGGGCGTTTCCTTGACGGTCGGGATGAAGAACTGGCTCCAGCGCATGCGTTGAACTCCTCACGTGGAATTCCGCATTTTGGTGGCATGCAGGGGTTTTGGCAAGCACGGCTTGTGGCCTACCGAAATGCCGACACGGGCAGCGGGTCGGAGTTCGAAGTGTCCAGAGCCGACTGCATACGGACTGCGACGCCGGCGTGAACCCCTTCAAATGCGGTGGCACGACACCGCTCTCGCTTGCCCGGTGCAAGAAAGGCTTGTAGACATTGCTATCCCGGTTCAGCGGCGAGTACCGACGTTGCCGACGGCGAAACAGACACCTGGCTCGCGCCACGTGTCTGTCTCGCGTCGCCTTTGGTAGGAACAACCGTCAACTACCATTACGCCGGCGTCGGAACAGAGCCGCGGCCCCCAGGCCCAGCAGCGCCAATGTGCCCGGTTCGGGCGTGATGACGAAGGCCATGTCCAGTGACTCGCCGGTGATCGGGTCGATCATCTCCCGCCAGTCCGGATCGTCCGGGTTCGGTTGGTTCATGATGGTCCACCAGTACACAGCATCGTCGTTCCAGTTGTCCAACGTGGTCTTCCAGCCGATCTGCGTGTTGATGTCAGAGACCCCGATGTGGATGCCGAGCCAGTAAATCTCGCCCGCCTGCTGCACCCAGGGATTCTGAATGTTGTCGACATTGATCTGATAGAACTCCGAGTGGTCATGCTGAATGACGATCTGATCGTCCGGCGGCTGCGGGTCGAACCATCCCTGATCGCCGCTGCCGGCGTGCCGCATGGTCCAGTCGCCCGGGAGCAGCCGCGTAGACCACACCTCGTGATTGGGATAGCTGTAGCCCAGGACGTTGCCTGGATCTCCCTCGGGCATGTCCGTCCAGATATCGAAGTCGATCCAGATGATGTCTGACGGCAAATCGTTTTGCCATGACACCCAGAAGTGCACGTCTGAGACCGGGCCGGTTCCCGAACACTGCCAATCGTCGAACATCATGTCCCGCACAAGGTTCACATCCCAGCCGTTGGGATTGGGCAATTGGGGATAGTGCATCTTGTGACCATCGCCCGGATTCCAATCCGCAACCGCGGGCGTAGAGAGTACAAACACCGCCGCGCACAACACAAGCCCCAGCCCTACATGTTTTGCTGGCATTTCCTCATCTCCTTTGGTGGAAACATGCACACTCTTCTCGCGCCCTGCTGACAACCAGCATGCGCGTTGATTCCTGGCTGGTCACGGCCCTTGGGATGCCCCACCGAACAGGCACCACCCGGCTCCCGCGTTACCCCCTTGGGCCGCGGGCACCGGCCGCCACACAGAATCCTTCTCTCTCTCCCAGAAGAAACGACCCGATATGGCCGCCGTTGGCGACAAACGCCAAGGCTATAAACATGACTTGTGCCGTCGGCATCTAGACCTGCTGGCGCGAAGCCTAACCACTACCCACGGCCCCTCGCGGCCTACGAACCAAAATTAAGCCTATGTTGATAGTCTACAACACACAACGGCCAATGTCAATTCGGATGCACAAAAAGTAGTCCGGACGGACGATACTGGAGATTCTGGCGTGACCGCGAGATACCGCCGCCAGGAGGGCGCTCAGGCGTTGAAGATGCGGCCGAACAGACTGCTCTTGTTCCGCGCCCCGGCACCCACGACCTCTCGCTGCTCGTCACCAAGCAGGTCGGACGCCAGCTCGCGAATCGAAGCGCGAACAGCGCTGTTGGGTGCATCGGCCATCAGGGGATGCCCGAAGTCCAGCGAATTGGTGACACATTGGTAGTCGTTCGGGATGACCGCGAAGACATCTTTGCGGAACTGCTGCTGGACGTCTTCGGGAATGATGCTGCCGACGCCCTTGCGGAACCGGTTCACGATGATGTGTACGCGGTCGTCGGGCATGCCATAGTCCATCAGAGTCTGATACAGCCGGACGGCGTTGCGCACGCTGGGCACGATCAACTGCAGGACCACGAGCACATGATCGGCCATCTCCAGGGCGTTCAGCGTGATCCGATCGAAGCTGCGCGGCGTATCGATGACCACCGTGTCGTAGCAATTGGACATGAGACGGAGAACCGCGGCAACCCGATCGGCGGTCACGACATGTGCTTCCGCCACGTTCCTGGGCCGCCCGAGAACGGCAACGTTGCACGACAGTCGCGTGATCGCCGTGTCGAGCATCACCTGATCGAGTTCTCCGTCCACCTCGCAGAGATTCGCCAGCGTGTACTGCGGCGCCGCATCGAAACTCGTCGCCACGTCGCCGAACTCGAGCTGCAGATCCATGACGCCGGACGTCTTGCCCGTCAGGTGCGCCACCTCCATCGCGAGGTTGCATGCGATGGTCGTGGCTCCGACACCGCCGCTCGCGCCGATGACGCAGATGCGGCGGCCGGCCGGCGCCAAACCCGGCCGAGAAACCGCCACGCGATCCACAGCCCGCCGCAGATCGTCGCGGTCGAGGGGCTTGAACACGAACTGCTGGCAGCCCACGCGCATCGCGTGAATGATCATCTGCGAATCCGTCCGTTCGCTCATGGCGATGATCGGCACATCAGGAAACTGCGTCGCCACCCGCTCCAACAATGCAATGTGCCGATCCGGGTCGGGATCCAGGTTCACGATGAGCACGCTGACCGTCAGGCGACGGAGGGCATCCCCCAGACTCTCCAGATCGGAGACTTCCGTCACGACCTTCGTAGCCGGCAGACCGTTGATGGCAGCCCGAAGGCCTATGCTCGCACTCGCATCCGCGTTGAACAGGGCTATATATCGCTCGGAAGTCATGGACGGAACCTCACCGAAATGCCTGCACAATCCCCTTGGAACATTCTGTCTTCCTCCTATCGGCACGCGGTCCTTCCAGCATTGCTTCCAAATTGGCCGATCCGCGCCATTTGGCCGCCTTGCAACACCTGACGCGGGCAGTACTATGGGACCGGTGGGTATACGAACGCTCAGGAACCTCGACCGTCGCCACGGAGGGCGAAACCGTCCATGGCTCGAAAACAAAAGACGTCCCATAAG
>JAFGKA010000126.1 GCA_016928855.1 Phycisphaerae bacterium | reverse complement strand
ATAACCGGCCCCGAGCTGTCCCGCGCTGGCAAGTTCCGCCTGACGCCACCATCGCTTCGGCTCGGCAAGCAGGATGCGGGCCAGGCGCGAACTCTTGGGTGCGAATACGGAAGACGGCCGACCCCGCTGCACGAACAGGTTGGGCTTGCCGGCGACATGAATACGCAGACCGCGCGCGTTGATGTCCGCGTTCCCGGACAGGTCTACGTAGTTCACACCATGTTCCCGGCATATCTTGCGGCCGACCTCGCCCATGAAGGGGACCGCGACCAACGGAATCACCGCCGCCTTCCCTTTGCTGGCGGCTTGGCGAGCGTTCTCAGCCGCTTGGGCAACCAGGCCCGCTCGGGAGTTGGTCTTGACCTCCACGGCCAGTAGGTGCGCCCCGAGGTGCAGCAGGAGATCGGCGTTCTCTCCCTGCCGGACACTCTTCACCGGCAGGCCGGCCAGTTCAGCCAGGAGATCGGGAAGCCGTTCCAGGATGTCGTTCTCGGTGACCATCATCATTAAACTCGGCTAGTTGACCGCACATTCAACACAAGTATTTTAGTCAACTATGCCCTGATGTCCAACTTGTCATTCTGCGAGTGCCTCCGGACGGCTGAGTCGGGCGATGACGCCTTGTCTGTTTTGCGTGTCCTGGCCGGCGTTCAGTCTGCAGCGGCCGGCCGCGTCGCTTGCGTTGCCGGCGGTTCGACCTTGCGGCCCCAGAGGACAACGCGGTCGATGTTGCCGATGTCGTCGAACGAGCCGACGCCAATGCGGCCGCAGTCAAAGGTCTTGTCCTCGGCGGTCATGGCAGGCTTGTCCATATCATCGAAATAGACGGCAATGCGGCCCGTCCTGACGTTGCGCCGGACGCGGATGTGATGGTAGCGGTCGGGTTGCCAGGGCGTGCCGGTTGTCCGTGTGCACTCCATCGGGGCGCGCGGCTTGTCGTTGACGATGTGCAGAATGTTCGAGACCGGGTCGCTCTCAAGCCCCAGATGCGCGTAATAGAAACGCGTCGGGCTCTGGTGGCCGAAGAAAACACACATGTCTTGATGCCCGTACGGCGTGATCGTCGAGCGCATCCATACGTCCAATACGAAGTCCGATACGTAGACCCCTTTGAGCAGTGAGATATTCAGCGGCGAGCGATGCGGGGGGGCGTAGTCGCTTTTTCGTTTGATCAGGGCGTATACGCTGCGTTGGCCGTCGGGCATGAACTTCCACGCAGTTGTGTCCGTCGGTTCCCATCGTTCGGCGGCGGCCGGCTCGAACTCCTCGACGAGCAGCAGCGGTAGTCCGTCAAAGTCCGCCGCTGGCTTGACGGGCTGCGAGGCGGTCGGTTCGGCGCCGACCACGATATAGACCGATATCCGCAACACGGCAGCGATCGCGACACCTGCCTGAATACGCATCACACGCTCTCCTCTTGACATCCATCGTGGTCCAACGTCGCGTCCTCTTGCCGCAATCGTGTTCCGCTCAAGGCGCCGCCAGGCGATGCCCGTTGGCAGGGTACGCACATGGAAAGTGTAACTACCGATGCTCAAATCAGCACGTCGGCTTTCCAGGGCGTTCGGCGTCATCAACGGGCAGCGAGGTGGTGTGCGTGAGGTTGCCGGAAGGCGCCGGCGTGGCAAGGCTTCGCCCGAGGGTGCGACACGCACCGGCGTGGCATCGCGTCATGCCGGCCAGGGCAGGTTCTCTCAGTGTCGAAGGCGTCAGTCGACGGTGGGGCGGCACGGGCTCTCTTCGATCAACTCGTTGTCTTCGTACCGAGCGGCAACCACATCCAGCAAGCCGGACACGGCTTCGACACGAATCACGACTGCCGGGCGGCGCCAGCGGCCGCGATCGCTCTGGACAACGGGGACGATCTGCACGCCGGGACTCGGTGTGCCCGGCCGTTCGACGAGGAGGGTGATTCCAGCGCGTGACATCCCCAGGAGCAAGCCTTGGCGAAGGGGACCATCGGCTCCGAGTTGCCAGGCGATTCGATCAAAGGGGATGATGCGGTCGTTGCCGTTTCGCCTGGTGCCTCGTGCTGTCGATCCGTCGCTGGTCACAAATGATCCTCCTGGTGTCGCGGTTCGGTTGAGCCCCTCCTGCGGCCAGGTTTCAGGAGCCTCCCGAGGGTGTCAATGTCGGCCTAAACCAGTGTTAAGTTTATTCGATAACAGCAATTGGGAAGGCGGACCTCGCAACTGCAGTTCGTCCGGGAACATGGCAACGACTGCCGGCCGGCGTACGCGTTTTTTCGGGCAGGCTTGTGCCGACGCCGCTAGCCGACATACTGCATCCGTTCGGGCCTTGTTCCGACGTGTATCGCCGGCACCACTTCATCGCATGGGATCAGCGTTTCGTCTCGGTGTGTTGAGGACGCGATGCGGCCAATTCCTCGGCGATCGAGGTTCGCCAGGCGTCGTGCAATTTCAGCAGCCGTTCGGCTACATCGGGGTGCTGGCGGCGAAGGTTCGTGCGTTCGCCCGGATCGGCTTCAAGGTCGGCCAGGAAGACCGCGTCCTCGCCGGTGGCGCGATTCTGCCGGTTGATGTTCTGATTGATGAAGCCGTTGCGAACGACCTTCCACTTCCCGCGGCGGACGGCGTGCTGATCGTTCCATTCAAAGAAGAGCACATCGTGGCCGGGCGCGGCGCCGTCCCTGAGCCAGGGCAGCCAGGTCTCGCCGTCATAGGTTCGATCGTCTGGCGGCGCGGCGCTGATCGCGTCGGCAATCGTCGGGAACAGATCCGTTGCCACGGCGAGCTGTTCGCGGACCTGGCCGGCCGGCAGTTTCGCGGGCCAGCGGATGACGGCAGGCATGCGGATGCCGCCTTCGAAAAGGCTGCGCTTGTACTCGCGAAACGGGCCGTTGCTGCCGCCACCCTCGCCGCGCCGTGAGGCGTTCGGGGCGCCGTTGTCGCTCGAGAAGAAGACGATTGTATCGCGCGTCAGTCCGAGCGTATCCAGATGGGCTGTGATCCTGCCGATCGATTCGTCCATGTGGTTCGTGAGCGCGGCCCAGTCACGCCGCGATGCAGGCAGGTCCGCGTATTGCTCGAAGAATCGGCCGGGCGCGACCATCGGATAATGCGGGACGTTATAGGCGACATACAGCAGGAACGGTTTTTCGGCGTGGGCGTCGAGGAACTGGATGGCTTCGTCAGTGATGAGATCGACGAGGTGGACTCCATCGCGGCGGATTTCGGTGCGGTTACGGTAGAGGTCGTGATAGTAGGGCTCGCTGGCGTAGTACATATGTGAGTAGGAATCGATGCAGCTCGCATGATGGCCAACGAACAGGTCGAACCCCTGGCCGTTCGGCTGCGTCTCCGGGGTCGAGCCGAGATGCCACTTGCCCAATGCGGCTGTGGCGTACCCTCGCGAGCGGGCAAGCTCAGCGATCGTGATCTCCTCCGTGCGCATGCCGGCTTCGCCCATCGCAGACGGGATATTGGCCGAGAGTGACAGGCCGGTCCGTGCCGGGGCGCGACCGGTCAGCATCGCCGCTCGCGAAGGCGCGCAGAGGGGCGCGGCTGAGTAGTAGTTCGTGAACCGGATTCCGGATCGGGCGAGTGCATCGATGTTCGGGGTCTTGATGTCGCGGCATCCGTAGCAGCCCACATCGCCAATCCCGAGATCGTCGGCGTACAGAATCACGATGTTCGGCGGGCGTCCCACGGTCACAGTACCAGGCAGGGCCGCCGCCAGCAGGAACACGGCGAGCATTCGCTTCATCGGCTACCTCGCATCCTTCGTCCGCCGCGGTGTTGCGGCTTGTCGCGGCATTGACGATCGACGGGCGCAACGCTACTGGAACGGCAGGGTATGTCAAATCCCTCGCCTTCGGGCATAATCGGAGTTGCGTCGTGTGGTCCGGCCGGATGACGAGGGTGGTGGAATGTATGCCGATGTGAATGTCGTGCTTGACATGCTTCAGGTCGATGAGGCGTGCCTGCAACAGGGACGTGATCGCCAGGCGGCTGTGTGGCGTGGCGAGGTGCCCGACCGGGTGCCGCTGCTGCTGGGCCGAAGCGAGTCACGGCAGGTCGCCGACCGCGTCGGTCCGCAATACCTGCGACTCTGTGAGCACCAGCTTCGCGGCGGATACCCGGTGAGCGAGTATCACGAGTACGATCATTTTACGCTGCGCGAACAGTTTAACGATCCAAGGAAGATGCTCATCGAGGCGCTGTGGGACGTCATCGGCTGGGCCCGGACGCCGAGTGACGCACAGCTTTCCCTGCGGCCGAACTACGGCGTGGGCATCGTCGCCAGCGTCTTCGGCTGCGGAACGGACATGAACGAAAACGATATGCCATGGGTCAGCCGTCGGCCGCCGAAGGAAGTGCTGCTCGACATCGACCTGGATCGACTCTGCGAGGTCGGGCTGTTTCCGCGTGTGATCGAGTTTGTGCAACGGGCACGCGAAGCGCTCCGAGACTTTCCGCAGGTGCACGTGTTCATGCCCGATCTGCAGGGACCGATCAACACGGCGTTCCTGTTGCGGGAGCAGGATATCATGCTCGATATGCTCGAGAACGAGCCATTCTTTCATAGCCTGATGAAGATCATTACGGAAGTATTCATTCGGCTGACCCGGCGGCTGAAGCCGGAGCTGGGTGAGCCGGCCGATACGGGTTACCACGGCAGCCTGTACATGGCCGGTGGCGGCGTGCGCGTGGTGGATGACGTGAGTGTGATGTTGTCGCCGGTACAGTATCGGGAGTGTGTGCTGCCGTACGTACGCCGATGTCTGGCGGCTTTCGGCGGGGGGTGGGTGCATAGTTGCGGCAATATCTCGCACCAGCTCGATGCGTACCTGGAGACACCGGAGATCCGCGGCGTCAACTTCGGCGAGCCGGAGTACTACGACTTTCAGGCACTCCTGCCGCGTTTTGCCGCCGCGAGGACATTCTGCTACGGCGGGCCGGTCCGCGAACTGGACGAATCGGCGGAAGGCTATCTCCGCCGTGTGGCTGATTGTCTCCGCGGCGCTAAACAGAGCCTGATCTTCATGCCGCGGTATCGGGGGCAGGACATGGCGGAAGGGCAGTGGCCCGATCCGGCTGAGCTCTCGGCGATGTGGGCCGCGTTGTGCAACGAGGTGTAGCCGCGCATTGCGGCGTGATGCGTGTTCAGTCCGCCAGCTCCATCAATTGAACCGGGCCGACAAAGACGATCGTGTGATCGTAGAGGTCCTTGCGATCGATGACGCGCAGCCGCAAGGGGAGCGTGGCGGCCCCCGCGTCGATCAGGGGCAGTCGGACCATGAACCACTGACCGGCTTCTCGCCGTTCGCCGAGATCGGCTTGCCATAGGATTCGGTCTTCCCAGAGCAGTTCGAGAAACCGTCGGCCGGCCCAACGCGACGGGACATAGTGAAGTCCGATGGTTTCCTTGTCGGCGTTGCTGACGTACAGGAGCAGGGCGAGGCGGTCACGGCGGCCCTTGGTGGGAATCGTCAGCGGGAGCTCGGCGTATTGCCCGGCCGATGAATAGGTGCTGCGCGCGTATGCGAAGACCGCTGTTTCGAGATTTCCTTTCCTGTGGATTCCGGCGATCCAGTCGCCCCAGAACTGCTCCTGCTCGCTCGGCAGGACCGTGGCGAGGATCCGATTCTTCTTCTCCCAGCGGCCCGTGCCCCAATCCAGCGGTGGGGCATTTAGTCCGCGGAGCATCGTGGATTGCCTGGCGACGTAATAGCCGTATTCCCACACGCGGCTGGCCAGCTCGGTTCGGCGTGCGGCTGCCATCACCTCCCAGTCATCGGCGCTCATGTTCGCCCGGCTCGTCCACCACTGCACGTAGGTCTTGACGTATCGCAGTGAAGACAAGGCTTCGCGGACTTCGTCCAGATCGTGCAGCAGGCTCTTGCGGACATCTGCAATGAGTTGATCGGCGCGGGCGAGGTCCCCGGCATACACCGCGGCGAGAACCTCTCGCTGGTGTTCGTCCCACCAGTACTCGGGATAACGCAAGCTGGCCGCGGCCTTTCCCGTTTCGGCTTCGCCACGCATCGGCTCGAGATATGCAGTGTTGAGCTCGTCGAGCGGCAGCATCGTGTTTGCGGGCGACTGCTCGGCGATGCGCTGCTGAAGATGCGCCAGCTTATCGAGCAGAGCGATCGCCCTTTCACGGCTCTCGATGTGCTTGAAACGGGCCGGGCAGGGCGGTTGCCACGGCGTGTCATCCGACGCGTATGTGAACAGCGACTTCACACGTCGCAGTGTGTCGTCGAATTCCATCATCGCCGCGACCTGGCCAGGGCCGTAGACGATGTCGTAGATTCGGCGCCGGGCCGCGTCGAAGTCGTGGTCTTCCGGGCTCCAGCCCCACCATCCGATGACCGGTGCGATGTAGTACTGACCCCATCCGCTTCCACCCCAGGGCATGACGGCGTCAAGGTAGTTGCGGGCTCTACGGACGAGGTCGTAGCTGGGGGCGTGCCAGCCTTCGGCGAGGGGTGGGACTTCCATGTAGGAGCGACGACCGTCGACATATTGGCTCGCGGAGCCCAAGTGCGTGAAGCCGCTGCCGGGCCGGGTCCAGTTGTGCCACCAGGCGCACTTGCGCTGCAGGCCGATCGAACGGGCGGCCACGGCGTTCTCCGGCGAAGGACGGGCGGTGAAGAACCAGAGCGACTTCTCCGCGCCGGGGATCGCCGCGATCCTGCGGTTGAACGGCGTGTCGAGTTCCTGGTAGGAGCCCTTTGGAGGGCAGATGGCGCACTGCTCGCCGGTGATTCCGTGCTTGCGTCCAAGTTCCAGGATGCGGGCTACAAGACTTTCGGGCTGATCACCGGGTCCCTTGTCGTCAAACGACATCCAGAGGCCGTCAACGCCGAGTGCGATCATGCGCTCGAATAGATGGAGCACGGCGTCGTGTTCTGAGGCAGGCACGCCGCAGTGGACCGTGCCGAACACGAACAGGCCTCGCCGGTGGGCGTCACGTACGAGTGAGGCAAGGTCGTCTTCCGGCAGTGCGTCGTCGGGGCTGAACGCGTACGTATCGTTGCGCAGATCGATGAAGTTGATGCGCGCCGTCGCGTAGCGATTCATTTCACCCGGGCGCGAGTAGTTTCGGTAGTGTGCGTGGGGGCGTCCTCGCCACGGGATACTCGGCCAGTCTCGGATTGAAGCACGCGTCAGCACGAGCGCGTCGTTGCGCCGGCTCAACAACTGGAAGAGTGTATCCTGACCGTAGACTACGCCACGTGCGTTGCTGCCGGCGATGAAGACAGTGAGTTGATCGCCGTTTCCGAGCATCTCGACGACGTAGCCGTCATGGCCGGGTGACGCGTTCGTCAGGTTGATCCTGTGTTCCTGGCACAACTGATCCAGTCGCCGGTGGGTGTGCCGCTGGCCGAGGAGGATTACGGCACTGTATGCGGAGGTGTCTTCCGTTTCCGCAACTATCGGCCATTGTTGGTCATAGCGTTTCTTGACGTGAGCCTGGAGCCGCTCGGCGGCGTGGCGTTCGGGATCGGTCGCTGCGTTGCCGAGGACAAGGGTGGCGGAGCCGGGCCGGATGATTGCAGGCTTGTCATCGGACCAGCGAATCTCCTTGACCGGCGGCGTCAGAATGGGTCTGGAGCTGCCGAACGCAATCGAGGGTGCTGCAAGCCAGCCGATCGCCAGCCACATGCCAATTCGTGCCGTCATCACTTCCTCCGCCGTCAGCAACCCTCAAAGTTTGAGCAGGCGCTCGACCTTCTTCGAAAACTCGGCCAGATATCGTTCCTGGATCCGGCTTCGCAGCGCGGCATCGGCCGTGATGACCACCATTCGTGTCAACTCGAGCTTCGTCTCGGCCAGCGTCACGCGATTGCCGTCGAGTGTCCAGCCGACATTGTGTGTGCCGCCATGGTTGATTTCGAAGACGTCCTTTGGTGTCAGCCAGCTCGGCAACTCGATTGAGGCCTTCGCCTGTTCGACCGGTTGATACACGGTGCCGGTCCGATCGTTCGCATAGCAGTGGTTGACCAGGATGAGCGCCGCAGTGTCGAGGTTCGACAGGAGCGTGCGGCCCCATACGCCACCGCCGAGTTTGAGCGGCAGTTCGGCCGGACAGCCGGCGAGAATCACGGATTCGGCCGTGCGTAGCTCTGCACCGATCAGGCCGATCTCACGCCAGAGTGCCGCGGCCTGCGGGTCATGATCCGCCGCACCGACGCCGAAATACGTGCCGGAAGGCGTGTACCACCAGTAGGACAGGCTCTGCGCGCCGGCGGCAACTGCATAGAACGCTTCGATCCGTTTCTCCTCGGGCGTGGCGAACCGGAACGCGCGGTTCTTCTCACGGTCTGTGTGCCGGACCGCATTGAGGATCAGATGCAGCGGTTTCGGCGCGCAGGCCGACGCACACACCGATCCGACGGCATAGATGTATGTGGCCTGCGTATAGATCCATAGCCGCTCGGGATGGCTCCAGTACGCGGAACAGAGGCGTTCCTGATAGTACGGGTCAGCGGCGAGAATGTCGGGGACGTGGCCGTACGTGTACCAATTGTACGGCTTGAACGTCATGTCCACGTTGAGCAGCAACGGCACGCTCGGGGCCGCGTTGCGAAGGTCTTCGCCGTGCTGCACGGCCCACTGCGCCAGGCAGCCGACCTTCTTGTCGAACGGCGGTCCCTCCATGCGGTAGTCGCCGCAATCCGGCTCATCGTGAATGAATAGGGCGAACGGGTCCTTCGTGCCATACTTGCCGGGGTCGGAAATGACCTTGCGCAACCCACGCTCGCGGCAGAGCGCCTGTCCGGCATCGCTCTTGAAGAAGCTCTGGACGGCGGGCGAGCCGATCTGCGGCATCTGCACGTTGATGTTGTGGCTGGTGATGTCCTCGACATAGCGTCGGCCAACCTCCAACTCGGACGCCTTGCCGGGAAGGCCGCCCCAGATGCCATAGGCGAATTCGGGCGCCCACGCGCGGCGGCCGGCGGTCGCGGAGCCGCCGTCATAGTCGACCTGGAAACAGTGATACGAACCGGCGGCGAGCGCCGGCTGCATGCGTACGACGACCAGCGTCGTGGCGAACGCGGGATCGTGTCCGATCGATGCATCTCGCGTGACAACGCGGCCGTCGAGAAGAATCCGCGACGGCGGGGCGTTTCGGCCTTCGGGATTGCGAACGTAGAGAACCGCGCGGTCCAGCGCCGGCGAGAAACGAATGCCGACGATCCGCGGCGCATCGGCTCGGATCGCGACGTTCTTGCTGACGGCACCGCCCGTGTGGCGAACGCCGATCCGGACGCTGGTTGCGTCAGGAACGCGGCGCAGGCGGATGATGATTTCCGCCGTTCCCTGCGGCGGGACCTGGCGAGGGTCCGCCTTCCACCAGACCGGTTCCCCCGACGCGATCAGGGTATCACGTTCGGCGGTGGTCAGATCGGCGAAGTAGATGCTGGCGGGCTTGCGGTTCTTGCGCTGATCGGAGAACGCAAGGGCCTTCGAGAGAGGCATGCCGTCGAGGCTGACGTCCTGGATCTCGAGCGGCTTGGCCCCGGAGTTCCGTACGAACACATGTACCGACCCGCCGGCCACGATGGAACTCGATACCTTGGCGGCCCATTGCGCCGCTGATTCGTCAACCGTATTCCAGCCTTCGTGCCAGAAATGCGCGTAAGTGGGAAAGAGCTCGTCCTGTCGAAACGCGCTGCCTAGCGGTTCGAGCGAGACGGCGGTGCCGCGGGCCGTTGGTATTGCGCACGCCAGAGCGATCCAACAGAACAGGCCGATCCGTCCAATCGTCAATGTCATGGCCGCGTTTCCTCCGGTATCGGCCCGCACGTGCTGTGCGGGCGACTTACTCCCTGAACCGAATCGAATAGAGATCGGCGTCCTGCATGACAAACCGCACACGCACGACCTGGCCGGCAAGCGCACTTACGTCGGGGCCGTGCTTCCAGGTGACCACACGTTCGATCTCGTCGCCCCAGATGGCCACGGTGTTTTCCAGTTCGAAGCCCGGGATCGGCTTGCCGTCGGCGTCCTGCAACTCGACCTGTACGCTGCCGACCGCCGACGTCGAGTAGTTGATGATGAGCTGCCCGCCCGTGAACACGAGCGGGCGCGTGACACACTCGCCGCCGGCGTAGGGGGCATTGACCGAGACGAACCCGTCGAGCCGGAGCGTGCCACGCCGCAGTTCCGGGATGCGGTTCTTCTCAGGGTAGTTGCTGTAGTTCACGCCCCAGTAGATGGAGATTTCGTTCGTGCCGGTTTGCACGATGCCCCAGGACGGCGTGTTGTTGCCGTGGGCGCCCCCCCAGCGCGCCGGGTCGAGCCCCGGCCGGATGAACGCTTCCATGAACGTGCGGCTCCAGTGCAGGCCGTCGTGACTGGACATGAACACGGCGTCAGAGAACCCGTCCGTCTTGCGGGGTGGCAGCCCAATTGTGTTGCGGTCGGTGGGGTGCACGAAGCGCATCGGAAAGCCCAGATAGATGTGCGGCGCACGGAAGCAGGGAACGATTCCATTCGTGTAGAAGTGTTCCAGCGGCGTGTCGCCGAAGTCGAGCGGCACGGGATCCGACCAGTGGATGAAATCCGGCGAGGTACACCGGCTGACGCTCTTCTTGCCCTCGCGACCCTGGCGCAGGTAACACACATAGTGTTCCGCCACCGTGTCCCAGAACACGACGTTGTGCGAGTCGAATGCGCCGGTTGTGATGAGCGGTTCGTTGCGGAGCCGCTTCCAGTGGATGCCGTCGCCGGAGATGAAGCCGACCAGTACGTTCTTCCGCTCGCCGTCTGACTCCCGCCGTGCCAGCGTGACCGCCTTGTAGCGCTGCTCAGGCGCCGCCGCTGGATTCGCATCGATGAACGGCGAGAAGTTGTGCGATTCGTCATAGGCCTTGCGCTCGCCGGTCCAGATGATGTTGTTGTCTTTCGAGCCCTCGAACTCGAACAGACCCAGCACCGGCCGCGTCCAGTGGATGCCGTCGTCGCTTTCGGCGACGCACGTATGTTCGCGGACGAGGTCGCCTCCGCCGCGGTAGTACATGCGGAGCCGCTCGCCGTCGCGCAGAAGTGTGACATACGCGCTCAGGCCGCCTTCCCACGGTTTATCGAATCGAAAGACCGCTTCGCGTTCCATGGGCGAGTGCAGCCGGAATCGGGCGTTCGTCAGGCGATCGACGAGCCAGTCGTCGGTCAACAACTCGAGCCGAGAGTCGAGGCGGCGAACCATCGTGTCCGCGTCCGCGGCGTCCGCGGCGGGCTGCCACAGTGTCGTCGTCAGCAGGATGGTGAAAGTGGCTGCGGTTCGATACGGATAGTGCAGTCGCATGCGTTGTCCTCCCTAAGGGTGTCGGCGCGGCCGACGGCTTCGGCGCCTATCGTACGGAAAACGCGTACAGGCGGCCCGGCTTGTCCACCGCAAACCGCAACCGCGCTGTGCCGGACGGCGCGATCCGCCGCAACGATCGGCCATCGAAACGCACCTCGTGTGCGAGCGAGTCGCCGGTCAGCCTCGCCGATGCCAGCGGTTGGCCGCCGAGGGTCAGTACTGTGACCTCGACGGGCCCGACGGCATTGACGATCAACTCCTCGCCTTCGAAGCGCAGCGGGCGCGTGGTGAGCGTGCCGCCATCGATGGAAACGAACCCCTCCGGCCGCAAACGGGCTCGAAAGATCCCGCCGCCGCGCAGACGGTCGGTCGGCGGCCGATTCTTCCCAAATGAGGAAGCGCTGAAGTAGTAGACCAGTTCGTCGCCGATGCGCAGCGGCCCCTGGCTGAATTCGCTGATGTAGCCGCCGTCGTTGCGGCCATCGTTGCCACCTTCCTCTCCGTTGGCGAGGAAGATCTCGGGCACGCCGGCATCGTTGGCGAATGGTACTTTCTTCCAGTTCAGGCCGTCACGGCTGACGACAAGCTTGAGGAATGCGCAGCCCGCCGCGGACCACGGGTAGTCGTCGCAGGCATGAAAGACCTTCAGCCCGCCGAGCCACAGATCGCCGATGCGCCAGGCGGTGCTGGCATAAAATTCGTCGCAGGGGCGGTTACCCTCGGCGTCGGCCGCTGGTGGCAGAAGGGCGATCCGATCGAGTCGGCGGATATCGAAGGGTTCATCCAACCGATCGAAGAACGCGTAGGCCCGTGAGCGAAGATGATTGCCCGGGCCGACCGGTTCGGTCGTAAAAAACTTGAAGAGCCCCAGAAAGCGATTGGTCTTTGCGTCGTGGCTGAAGAGCGTCACATCGCCCGGCCCGTAGACCGTGCGGTCATCCTGATGGATCGTCTGGCAAGTCGGATCGCCGACGTCGGCGTACGCATTAACGACCTGGCGTCCACGCTCCCATTGCTTGCCATCGGACGAGCGTACGAAGTAGATGCCCTCGCGAGCGTTGCCGTAATTGGCGTAATAGAGCCAGCCTTTGTACGGGTACGGCGTGTCGCGCGTGTCGTAGTAGCAGGAGAACAGATCGATCCCGATGTTCGGCTTGGTCTCCGCGTCGATCGGCAGCGCCGGTGCGAACGTGATCGGCTCAAGCCGGCCGTTGTCGTGCCACGAGAGTCCGTCGGCCGAGGTCGAGCGATACATCTGCCGCGAGGGGAATTCCTGCGTGAACATCACGTACTGGTCCAGCCGCGTGTCGAAGACGATTGTGCCGTAGGCGAGCAGACCGGTCCCCGGTTTGGCGGCGATCAGCGGCATCTGGCCGTCGTCGTCCTTTCGTGGCTGGCGCAGCGTGCGGCGAAGTCCGTCGTGGCTGCTGATGGCGTGGTCGTCGACGAAGAGCGTCATCGTGCCGGGTTCAAGCGTAAGCGGCAATTCGGCATCGGCGACGGCTGCCGGGCTAGCAGCATAGAAGCCGACCAGCCATACGAGCGCCGCAACATACCAGCTCGAACGTATAGTGCCGTTTTCGGTTGGTACTGTTCGCTGATCTGGTGGGTGCCACTGGTCCCGACGTGACGTCGGGACCCGCCAGTGCTCGGACGACCACCGTGCCCGGCCGCCAGAGAGCGAAATCGACCTGCGAGAAACGGTGTCAGGCATGCGGGCCCTCCTTCTTGCCGGCACGCGGCGGACAGATGCGATCGAATAGAATCGCGGGGCGCGAAACCCGCCGGGCCGCCTGGAAATAGTAACAGACCGTCAACGCCATCGCCAAACCGCACTGTGGCGGCCGGTGCCTCGCTGACCGGGCTTTCGGAACGCAACGGTGCCGCGAACCGCCGGACGCAAGGGCGATGAAGCATAAAGCCGCCAAGTCGCAAGAAAGAGAAGAAGAACCGCGAATGGGTGCAAATTCGCGCGGATGGGAAGGGGAGGCAGAACGAACACGGATGGCCGCGAACAACGTGAGAACGCACGAGAACTCCCTCATGGCTCTTTGTGTCTGTCGCGGCGAGCGATTCCCCGTGGCTTCGGTTCCGGCGCTGCTTCTTGCCCGGTCCCCGGATACGAGGGAAAGCGGTACACGCTCTGAGCGGAGGTGTTTTTTTCCCGGGACTCGGTATACAATAACGAATTCTGGTACGTGGCAAGCATCACACAGGCAAGGAGCTTCTCATGCCGAATCTGGCAAGTGCCCTGAAGGACGAAATCTCTCGTTTGGCCCGGAAGCAAATCAAGGCGGAGACCGGGGTCACGAAACGAGCCTCGGCCCAGTATCGACGGGACATCGCGGAACTCAAACGCCTTGTGGCCGACCTGAAGAGACGAGTCGAATTCCTGGAACGGCAGGAAAAGCGTCGTGTGATCGAACGACCGTCAAAGAAAGCGGCGGAAGGCGTGCGCTTCTCGGCCCGCTGGCTCAAGGTCCACCGCGAGCGCCTGGGCATCTCGGCGGCCGATTACGGCCGGCTCGTGGGCGTCTCGTCTCTGACGATCTACAACTGGGAATCCGGCAAGGCCAAGCCCCGCAAGGAAGGCCTCGCCGCCCTCGCGGCGGTCCGAGGCCTCGGCAAACGCGAAGTCCTCAAGCGACTCGAGATGCTCGGCGGATGATCAAATCGTGAGCAACGGGGGTGGTCATCGTTTGACTTATATAGAACCCGCCCAGTGCGCCAAGGCCAACAATGAAGACCTTGGACCACGAAGCACACGAAGTGAAGGCGAGCCGTGAATGTGCGCGAACAGGGCGGCGAGAAGGCACGCGCATTTTACGCGGAGGTAACCGACGAAGTGGGCAGCAGACTTACCGCTACCTTTGCCCGCTCCTATGATTCGCCGTGTTCGTGGTAGGCTCTGTCGTGCTACGTCGTCGATTCGGAGCCGTCGGCATCAGACTTCGGGGGCGCGGGCTTGCCGCCGCGGCCGTGGTAGTTGGTTTCGTAGATTGTCTTGCGCCGAAAAACGAGCAGGGCGGTCTGGACGAGGATCTTAAGGTCGAGCCAGACGCTGCGGTGCTCGACGTACCAGAGGTCGAGTTCGATCTTCTCCTCGTGGCTGACATCGCCGCGGCCACGGATCTGGGCCCAGCCGGTCAGGCCCGGCCGGACATCGCAGCGGCGGCGCTGCCGCTCGGTCCACCGTTCATACTGCCAGCCGAGCAGGGGGCGCGGCCCGACAAGGGCCATGTCGCCCTTGAGCACATTGACCAGTTGAGGCAGTTCGTCCAGGCTCGTTTCGCGCAGCCATCGGCCGACGCGCGTCAGGCGCGGATCGCTGCCGTCGGTCGGCGAGAAGCCATAGGGGTCCGCGTCGGTCCGCATCGTGCGAAACTTGTAAAGCATGAATCGCCGGCCGCGCCACCCGACGCGCTCCTGGCGGAAGATCGCCGGGCCGGGCGAGGTCCTGCGAATCACGATGGCGATGACGAGCAGGATGGGCGAGAGCAGCACGAGGGCGGGTACCGCCAACAACAGTTCGACGCAGCGTGCGAGAACGTAGGGCATCGGTCCCTGCCTTTGCGCGTTCAGCGTTCTGTGCGGCGGCCGGCCGCCGTACACGAGCCCGCGTCTTCCATGGCGAGCATGCGCTTCTTGACCGCCACGCCGCGGCGAGCGGAAAACCCGCCGAGCGAACCATCGCCGGCGATGACGCGATGACACGGAATCACGAGCGGAATCGGGTTTCGGGCCATCACGCCGCCGACGGCCCGTGCCGCCTGCGGCCGGCCTACCCGGCGCGCGAGCTCGCCATAGGTGACTCGCTGACCATACGGGATGCGCCGGCATGCCTGCAACACCGCACGCTGGAAGGGGCTCATCGCGTCCAAGTCGACGCGAATCGGAAACGTGACACGCTGTCCGGCGAAATAGGCACGAATGGCGTGCTGGAGCGATGGCGCGAGCCGAGGGTTGAACCGGGCGTCAGGCCAGGTGTGCTGGACCCATCGCCGCACGGCGGTCACCCCGGATTCGGGGAGCAACAGGCCGCACAATCCCCGCCCCGAACATACGAATCCGGCGACGCCCCAGTCACACTCTACCGTCGCGTATTCCAGCATGCACGTACGGCCTTCCGTTCGGATCGGCACATGATTCTTCGCACGTCCATCGCGGATCGGCCTACGGTTCCACACTCACGGCTCGCGTGACGAACGTGGTGTTGTCATTTTTGTCGGCCACGGCGATGGCCACGACGTGTTCGCCGACCTCGAGGTCCTCGATGACGAATTCGAGCGTTTCTTCCGGCGAATCGAAGATGTCGTCGGCCGGCGCAATGACTTTCCATTCATCGTGGCTGTTCATCGTATATCGAGCACTGGCCAGCGGCAGGAGCGCATCCTTGACGGTGGCACGAATGCGCAACGTCTTCCCATCAACCTGGAAGCGTTCGATCCGGATGACGGGGGGGGTGTTGTCGACGATCACCGGCTCGCTGACTCGGGCGTACGAGAGTGCGGTATTCACCGGATTGTCCGGGGCGTCCTTGGCGACGACGCGCACGCGATACTCACCGTCCGGCACGCTCTGCGTATCCCAGAGCGTGACCGTTTCCTTGAAATCTTCTTCGAGTCGAATCCAGCGACGGAAGCCGGTCTGGCGGTAGTAAATGTCGTATATCAGTTCGTCGCTGTTCGGATCCTGCGCCTGCCACGCGATGGCGTACACGTTCTGCTGGCCGTCCGGTTTGGACAGCATCGGGCCGAGTTTGGCTTTGAGCGCCGCCATGGTCGGTTGCGCCGCGAGTTCCTTCGCACTGCCGACACGCAGGGCCGCGATGACCGGCGGGCGGTTGTCTTCGAGTCGGGCGACGTCAAGTTGACTCAGCACGGCGGATCGTTTCGGGTTTGTCGTTTCGAAGGTGAGACGGTACTGCAGAAAGCGGGCGCTGGGCGAGGCGATCTGGGCGCTGTTGGTTGCGTCGACCTCGTCAGACCAGCTCCCCCACGTGGCATCGTCGGGATCTTCGACGTTGCCGCTTCGAGTCGCCAGCGAGAGCTTCGTTCCGCCGGGGACGTCGGCGCGCCAGCGAACCCGGCCGAACCGGACGATCTGTCCGGCGTCCAGCGGCTTGCAGACGAAGGTGCCCTTGTCGGCGAAGCCCGGCGCCATGCGGGCGATGGCGCCCTCATTGGCGGCGCCGATGATGAAACTGCCGTCATCGAGCCGAATCAGGGAAACCGCCTGCGAACTTTCCAATTTCGCCACGTTCATCGTGACTTCGTCGGCCGGGACGATCTCGTAGATCCGGCCTTCGTTTCCCGTCGCCGCATAGAGCGTGCCGGCTTCCTCGTGAAGGGCGAGGATCATGACGGGCTCGCGGAAGACTTCGGTGATGAATCCGTCGCGGTCGATGCGGTAAATGGCGTTTCCTTCGGCCGGGCCGGCGGTGGTGGGGGCGCTGCCGGCGGCCTTCTGTTTTATGGCCTCCGCCAGAGCCGCGGGCAGGGTCATGGCCGTTGGGCTCGGCCGGTCTTCAACGGCCGGGGCACTCTCGGGCTTGCCGCCGGGCTTTTCGCCCAGCGTACGTCCCGGTTTGGCGGCGGCGGCCGATGCCGTTGCCGCGTACACGTTTGTGTTGGTGTCGATCGCCAGCGCGCTGATTTCCGCTTCCTTCGCATCGTAAAGGACGTACGCCGCTCCGTTGGCCGGATCGATTCTCAATACGAGTCCGTCGGTGTCGGTACCGGCGTAGAGCAGCCCGTGCCGGTCGGCGGCCAGACAGAGCAGGCTCTT
>JAFGKA010000125.1 GCA_016928855.1 Phycisphaerae bacterium | reverse complement strand
CTTCTTCAGCATGTCGGTCGGCTTCGGCATCATCCTGAACTACGCCAGCTACCTGCGGCCGGATGATGATGTGGCCCTGTCCGGGCTGACCGCCGGCGCCACGAACGAGTTCTGCGAGGTGTGCCTGGCCGGGCTGATCACGGTCCCCGTGGCGTTTCTTTTCCTCGGTGCGGAAAACCTGAGTGAGGACGTGCTCGGGTCCGGCTTCGCCCTCGGCTTCCACGCCCTGCCGGCCGTGTTCACCCGCATGCCGGCGGGCAATTTCTTCGGCGCCGTCTGGTTCTTCATGCTGTTCATTGCGGCAATCACGAGTTCCCTGAGCATGCTGCAGCCGGCCATCGCGTTCCTCGAAGAGGGCTTCGGGATGTCGCGTCGGGCTTCGGTCACCTGCCTCGGCCTGATCGTCGCCATCGGAACTCTGCTCGTCGTGTTCTTCTCCAAGGGCTTGCTGGCGCTGGACACGTTCGACTTCTGGGTCGGCACCGTATGCATCTTCATCCTCGCTACGATCCAGACGTTGCTCGTGGGGTGGGTCTTCGGTGTGGACCGGGCGGAGAAGGAAATCGCGCGCGGGGCCGAGCTGCGCGTACCGCGGATCGTCTGGTTCGTCATCAAGTACATCTCGCCGCTCTACCTGCTGACCATCTTCGGCGGCTGGTGTTATCTCAACATCCCGTCGAAGATCCGCCAGATCCTCCGTCTCGACGCAGCCGATCGCGGCGTGGTTCTCCTGATTCTGTCGTTCCTTATCTTGTTGCTGGTCTTCTTCGGCCTGCTGATCCATCTGGCGGGCAAACGATGGGGCGGATACAACGGCCCGCTCACAGCCGGCACGGGTGCGTCGGAACAGCCACTGCAGGCGCACGAGGAGGCTCGGTTATGAATGGTCTGACGCCGGCCGGTTGGGTCCTGATGCTCGCCTCGTGCGGTTTCGTGCTGGTTCTGGTGACGTTCTGCTTCTACCGCGTATTGCGCAGCCCGAAAGCCGCAGAGCACATGCACGCTCCGCTCGACATCGACACGCACGACAAGGGTAGTTAGCGAAAGCGAAGAGGCCCAGCCGCAAACCGATCGGCAGGCGCCGTCAGAAGCCGAACAGGCCCAGACTGCCCGTGGAAGGTACGCCGAGATACTCGGCCACGTGAGAGGAGACGAAGTTCTCCACGGTCGTCGTGAGGATACTGTAGCTCAGCCCCCACAAGGCATCCGAGACGTCCGAACATACCGTCGCCTGGAGCAGGAGGCCTCCCGCGCCCCAGGCCGCGATCCGTTGCCACCGCCGATTCCATCGTGACTGACTCATGGGACCCCATTCTGGTGCGGAGCGCTTTGGCTGTCAATGACATACGGCTGCCCGCCGGCACGCTCGTCCGACGGGCAGCCGCACTGTTTTCCATTGTGGCGAATTTCAGTTGTCCGCCGGGACCGCGGTCGGCGCCGGCCGGGTCGTCGGCCCTTCCATCGCCGGAGTGGCATCTGCCTCGGGCGAGGCCGACGTTTCTTCCGGCAGATCGATCATGCCGGGCGAGAACCGCTTGGCCGGCACCACGTGGATTTCCTCCGCCCGCAGCACGGAGATCGGCTGCACCGTACCGGTGGTCAGCGCCCGCACATTCGAACGAACGGACACGTACTTGCCGAGGTATTCATCCAACGCAATGCCTTTTTCGGCCGGCAGTTCGATATAGGCGACCGTCTTGTCGTTGGTCGGATCCACGAGCCGGTACCGCTGCGGCGTTGCCTTGCCCCGCGGGTCGAAGATCGTGCTCGGCCGCAGTTCGCCGCGCGCCTCGACGCGGTCGTCCAGGAACGTCTCCGGCGGAACCTTGATGCTCCGACGCGCCATCATCGCCACTTCATGCTCGGTGGCCGATTCGTCCCGCAACGTCCCCACATCGCGGAGCACCGATGCCAGCTCCGTCTTGGTCGTCAGTTGTTCGATCCGCCGCTCCGCGTACAGTTTGGCAATCGCGTTTTCATCCTGCGCGGCGATCGGCCGCAGCCGTTTGACCAATGGCTCGAAGTCCTGCGCGGCAATCGGCTTTTTCGCTTCGGCCTGAATGGCCGCGTTCAATGCAGTGATCTCGTCGGCGTACTTCCCGAATGGCGAAGCCGGCTGCGTTGTTGGCGCACGGACGCTTTCGGTCTGCACGCTCCGGCGCACCACCGCGCCCGTCGATTCGATCGGCGCCGGAGAATGTTGCGCCAATGGAGCCGTCCGCGGCGCGGCGCCGCGCTCACGCGAGATGAACTGGCCGCTTACCCATACGCGCGCGCCCGGCGGCGGCGTGATACGATAGAACGCGCCGTCCGAGGTCTCGCCGAGAATCTGGACCTTGTCCCCGCGCTGCAACTGGACCTGCCGCGTGTATCGCTGGTCGCTGACGAGGCTGCCCGCGCGGACCCAAACGTTGCTGCCGTTGACGACGCCGGCGTCTTCCGCCGTCTTGTCGACGTATTCCTTGTCGATCAGGCTGAAGCAGCCCGTCGGCGGTGTGATGGCCAGCCAACCGTACTGCTCGTCGTGGACGGTCACCTCATCACCGGTGTCCAGCTTCGTCACCGGGTAGTAGTTCGCGTCCGGGCCACTGCGAATTCGCAAGTTGGTTCCCGCGACGTAACCGGTGTACGGGAACACCCGTTCCGCCGCCGGCGCAACAGCCGGTCGTGTTGTCGGCTCTTCCGCGCGCACCGGACGGAGGGCGACCGTCACGACGATCGTGGCCGTCACCATCGCGGTTTTCACGATCCATCGAGTTCGAGCGTTCATGACTCCATTCCCTCTATTGGTTGGATTGGGTATTGAATTGTCAGAACCACGCCGCCACTTCGGCAACCGGTACGTTATCGCCGCCCTGGACCGTTGTCAATGCGAAAATGGAAGGTTTGGGTCGAAAGGGCAGCATGTTTCGCGTATACTCTCGCACCGCTGACTTGTGAGAAGGTGAAATGTCACAGCCAACGGCCCGTCTCCTCATCGAACCGATCGCATCGCCACCCGCGCTAAATGACGCCCTGGCGGCGATTCTGGCCGCGCCACAGCCGGCGATCCTCGACAGCAGCGCGTTGGACGTGCGCTACGGGCGCTACTGCATTCTCGCCTGCGAGCCCGCCGAGATCCGCACCTGGACGTGCGGAATTGACGCTGACGGCCTCGAGGTCCTGCGGCAGGTGATCCGCGCCACGCCGCCCGTTAGCCCGCCGGACAATGAACCGGGCCGCATCCCGTTTTCCGGCGGATGGATTGGCTTTCTGAGCTATGAGGCCGGTCGCTGGATCGAACGGCTGCCCGCCGCGACTGGCAACCACCGGTTTCTGCCCACAATCTGGCTCGGCCTGTACGACACGGCGGTGGTCATCGACCGCATCGAGCAGCGTTGGTGGCTCGTGGGGGTGGACTGGCCGGCGGGCTGCCGGTTGGGATCGCGGCTGCCGGCCAGCGATCGTATGTATAGTCTGGGAAAGAGGTTACGATCTCAACGACCCGGTATGCCCTCGCTGGACGCCCCGACGCCGGCCACGGTGCGGAGCGACTTCCGCCGTGATGCCTACGAGCAGACCGTCCAGCGGGTGATCGACTACATCGGCGCCGGCGACGTGTTCCAGGTCAACGTGGCCCAGCGGCTGGTCGTGCCGACATCCGAAGCGCCGGCGGACGTGTTCCTGCGGTTGCGGCGGAACAACCCGTCGTGCTTCGGGGCGTACCTTCAGCCGGGCGACGCAGCGGTGGTCAGCGCGTCGCCGGAGCTGTTCTTCACGCTGCGCGACCGGGATGTCGTGACACGGCCGATCAAGGGCACACGCCGGCGGTCGCCGGACCCGGTCGTCGACGCGTCGCTGCGGCGGGAGCTGTGCGAGAGCCCGAAGGACGCGGCCGAGTTGGCGATGATCATCGACCTTGAACGGAACGACCTCGGGCGGGTGTGCGAGTTTGGGTCGGTCCGAGTGACCGAGGCCCGCACGCTGGAGCCACACCCGACGGTGCACCACCTCGTCGGGACGGTGGTCGGCCGGCTGCGCGAGGGGCTCGACGTCATCGATCTGCTGCGGGCGGCGTTTCCGGGCGGCTCGATCACCGGCGCGCCCAAGATCCGGGCGATGGAGATCATCGACGAACTGGAACGGGCACCGCGGGGCGTGTATTGCGGCTCGATCGGCTGGATCGGGCTCGACGGCTCGGCCGCGTTCAACATTGCGATCCGTACGATCACGATGGCCGACGGCGAGGCCGAGGTCTACGCCGGCGGCGGCATCGTCACCGACTCGCTCCCGCCGGCCGAGTACGAAGAAACGCTCGACAAAGCCGCCGCCCTCCTCCGCGCCCTCGGCGCCACCCCCGAAGCCGCCCGCGATACGATCGGCACGCGGCGGGCGTGAGGGGAAGCATCAAGGCTCCACATAGTGCGCACAGCAGACCGCGCCGGCCAGTCACGAGCGGATCGCCTGTGCTTGCTCCTGACGCTGGCAAGGCTGGTTTGCACTATTTCCGGCTTTCGTCTAGAGCATCGGGCACCATGATTACCACTACACTCTTCCGTTTCGTGTTCGCGGCCGCCGTCGCGGTTGTCGCTGGGGTGCAGGACCGGGTCGTCGTGCTGCTGGGCGACTCGACGACGGTGTCGGCGGAATCCGTGGCTGGCGAGAAATATGCCGACGCGGTTGGCGACCTGCTGGCGCAGTCGCCCGGGCTCGGGGATGTCCGCGTGGTCAACAGCGGCAAGGGCGGCGACACCGCCCGCGGAGCCCTGGCCCGCGTGGATGCAGAGGTCGCGGCGCATGACCCCGACGCAGTCGTGGTGTCCTTCGGCCTCAACGACCTGGGCAAGGTTACGCCCGAGGAATTCGGACACGACCTTCGCCGGCTGGCCGAGGCGATCCGGGCCCGCACACGGGCCGAGGTCATCCTGGCGACCAGCACGCCGTTCGATGATCGGCATGTGTACGCCGGCAAGGAGCCCTATCTCGAAACCGGCAGCCTCGACGCGACGTTCGACCGGACGATCAACGATACGACACGGGTACTGGCGCGGCAGCGCGGTTGGGCCCTCTGCGATCCGCACCGTGCGTTCACCGAGGCGGCCGCCCGTGGCGACATTGCCATGACTGACCTGCTCCGCGAGGACGGCGTGCATCTGACGACCAAGGGCAACCGGCTGATGGCCGAGACGGTTGTTCCCGCGATCATCGCCGCCCTGGGGGAAGCCCGGCAAACCGGCTTCCCCGGCGTCCTGCCCAGGCCGAAGGAATACCGGGAAGCTGGCGAGCCTGTCGTCTTGGCGCCGGCCGGCCAGGCCGTCCGCATCAAAGTCTATGGTGCGGATCCCGTCCTGCGCACCGCGCAGCGCGCGTTGACCGAGCGCGTCGAGAAGCTCGGCGGAAGTGTCGACTCCGTCGAGGGGCCGCCCGTCGTCCGCTTCGGTGTCACTTCGGATTGGCCGGCAGAGGGGCCCGAGCTGCAAGTGCCCCCCGTCGAGAAACCGCAGGGCTATACCCTCAGCGTCTCGCCCGGCGCCGCAGGCGCCACGCCGACCATCGCTATCCGCGGCAGCGACCCGCTTGGCACGTATTACGGTGTGCAGACACTGATCCAGTTGCTGGATCGCAGTCCCGCGGGCATCACGGTTCGCCCCGCACAGGTCCGCGACTGGCCGACGTTCACGTTCCGGTTGTTCAAGGGCCAGTGCTGGTACTTCCGCGACAACCAGATGTATGTCGAGTGGATGTCCCGGTTCAAATGGAACGTCTTCGGCTCGTGCTACACCGATAGCCCGGACTGGCGGGCCCCGTCGGAAGCGTACCGCGCAATGATTGAGCGTCTCTGTACGACCGCAACGCGCGAGGGAACGGTGCGGGTCATGCAGTTGGGCAACCCCTACATGCTGAAGGAGAAGGCGATCCGGGCCAGTGCCGCCGGCGACGTCGAAACGCTGGCCGCGTTCTTCGAGCCCTCGCTGTCGAATGGCAGCGACTCCCTGATGCTCTGTCTCGACGATTTCGCCTATCTGCCGACGGAAGATAGCGGCCAGTTCCAGACGCTTGCCGGCGCGAACACGGACATCGTGAACCGGTTCGCGAAGGCGATCTGGTCGCGCCATCCAGGCACGCGCATCCTGCTCTGCCCGCCGCCGTACTGGCTCACGGCCAACAAGGCCCGTGGCTACGAATGGGCGCACGAGTACCTCCGCGAGTTGTCCGCCGCCATCCCGCCGCAGATCGCGATTGTCTGGACCGGACTGAACGTAACCACGGTGCGTCACCAGCCGGCCGAAATCGAAGCTTATCAGCAATTGGTCGGACCGGAGCGGCAACTGTTCCTGTGGGACAATACGCTCAAGATGCCGCCCGGCTGGGGCAACGTGTTTCGGCAGAATGCCTTCCTTGCCGCCTGCAACGATGTCGCCGACAGCGCCTGGCCCGATCTGGCCGCCTTCACGAACGGCGAGGCGGGCATCAACACGTACGGTCCCGGCGAGGTCTACAAAGTCCCGCTGATGACGGCCGCCGACTATCTGTGGAACCCCGAGGACTACGACCCGCAGGATGCGATGCGCCGAGCCCTCTACTGGGGGGATGAGAACCCCGCGGTTGGCCCGTTGGTATACCGGTGGACGAACAGCCTGCATCAGCGGTTGTACACGCAGCGCCTCGCGTTCCTGGCCAGCCCGAGCGCGGAAGGGTTGGACGGCCTGCGCCGACTGACGGATGAGTACGAGCGACTGTTCGAGCGGATTGTGGCTGAGACGAAGAACGAGACGCTGGTCGCGTCGCTACGGCCATACCTGCGGCGGCACGTCGACTCGTTGCCGATCCTGGCGGACGTGCTGGCCGCCGTGCAACAGCGGCAGAGCGATTCGGCCGAAGCGGGGAAACGGCTTGAGGCATCGCACACGGCCCTGACCGCACTGGCCCACACGCTGCGCCGCGGCGAGCCCGCCGAGGATCGGCATGGTTGCGTGCAGCAGCACCTCGAGACGCTGAGCCTCAAAGCGATCGACGCGCTCCGTGCGGAGGCGAAGAAGACGCCGTAGGGCGCTCACGCCGTTCTCGGAAGGTCAATTGCGTTTTGTGGCGACCGGGCGCGCCGGCCTGCTTCCGGCCCCCTTCCAGGGGGCCTTCCCGGCGAAGCCGGGTCCATAGGCCAGCCCTTGTAGGGCTGGTTCGCAAGCGACATGCGTCCACCTCTTCTTCTGTCGTAAGGCAGAGCCCGCTTCAGCGGGCTTATGATTCGTATGTGACGTATATATGTCTGTACCCGAAAGCCCGTTGAAACGGGCTGCGCAGAAGAACAAGGGGTAGGGGCCGGCCGCCCGCTCTACCGGCCCTACAAGGGCCGGCCTAACAACCGGCCTTCGGCCGGAAAGGCCGCTGAAGCGGCCTGCGAACGGCGAAGCGGCGTAGGGAACGATGAGGCGGCGCACGGACCGGCAAAAGTCGCCAGTCGAAGACGGTACCGGCCACTCAGCCGCGCGTAAAAAAAACCCGCCCTTCCCGTTGAAGAGCGGGTACCCGGCACCCTCTCGGTGGGCGAGCCGAACATCACCGCGAGGGACACCAGGACCGTTTTGTAGCCTGTATCGTCAGGCCGTTGAATCCGCCTACTCCCCGCAGGCGATTCCAACTCTCTACCCCTTCAACCATCCAACGCGTCAGGTTATTCCCGAACCCGCAGGCCAAAAAACGGTCTCCCGACATTTCGGATTGGCGATCCGGGCTATGGCGCCCGGTTGACCCGCGGGCCCGAATCGACAACGATCGAACTGTGGAAACGCCCGATGACAGGTCCGATGCCCTCGACGCCGCGTTCGCCTCGCATCCGCGTGACTGGCGAGCGAACCGCTACGTCTACCCTGTCCTCTCACGGCGCAGCGGCGGCTTGTCGATTGGCGTCAACCTCAATCCGGACAAGGCGTGCAACTTCGACTGCATCTATTGCCAGGTCGATCGCACGATCCCGCCGATCGTCCGCACGGTGGACGTCGAGATTCTGCGTCGCGAACTCGATGACATGCTGGCGCTGGCACTGAGCGGGCGGCTGTTCGACGAGCCTCCGTTCCGCGACACCCCGGCGGCCTACCGGCGGATCAACGACATCGCGTTCTCCGGCGACGGCGAGCCGACGGCCTCGCCGCAGTTCCTGCCGAGCGTACGGGCGGCGATCGCGTGCAAGGCCGCCCGCGGCGCCGACGCCGTTCGGCTGGTGCTGATTACCGACGCGGCCTACCTGACGCGCCCGGCGGTCCGCGAGGCGCTGGCGCTGATGGACACGGCCAACGGCGAGATCTGGGCGAAGCTCGATGCCGGTACGGAAGCCTACTTCCAACAGGTCAACCGACCGAACGTCCCGCTGCGGCGGATTCTCGACAACATCACCGACGCCGCTCGCATCCGGCCGGTCGTCATTCAGTCGCTCTGGATGCGCGTGCGCGACGAACCGCCGCCCGCACCGGAGGTCGAGGCCTTCGCCGACCGGCTCAACGAGATCCGCGCGGGCGGCGGGCAAATCGCCCTCGTGCAGCTCTATACCATCGCTCGCCAGACCGCCGAACCCTATGTCCGGCCGCTGAGTCATGTCGAACTCGATCGCGTCGCCGAACACGTGCGCCGCACCGCCGCCGACATTCCGCTTCGCTGCTTCTACGGAGCCGAATAGCCCGAGGCGCAGCCGACAACACCGATGACGGGTGACAACATGGTGGGCTTGCGATACGATTATCCCGGTCGCCGCGTCGAGAAGCTCGTTTCGACGCACGACGGCTCCCGGCAGTCCAAGCCGCAGGGTCCGCCCTGGCGGACCGTTCGATGCTGGCGTTGTCAACGGTGACGGAATGGTCCGCGAACGCGGCCCGGGCCGAACAGATTGCCCAAACGCGTTGATCGTTCCGAACCGGCTTCAAGCCCCAGCGGGGCGAAGGTCTGTAGCCAGGCGGCGTAAGCCCCTGGGATACGAAAGACGCGGCCCCGCAAGCCCCAGCGGGGCGGCAGATGCCTGCTCGGGCGCAAGGCGGCATCGCGCCTGGTCCTCGTTGTCTTCCTGCCCGGCAGCCGGTAGTGTCCAGGCATGCCGCCAGTGGCCCGCATCGCACCGTGCGATTCGTCGGCGTCGGGTCTGCTGACCACTGCCGTAAAGGCCTTTGAATGAGGACAAGAACACCGGAAAACCTGCAATCTCAGTGTTTTCGCCTCTTTGGCACCGACCAGCCGAGCGGGAGTGCCGGTGCAAGGAATACACGGTTTTGCTCGGCAATCCGAACACAAGTCGTTTGTTTGCTGGCACTTGGCATCCGTGAAGACCTTTACAGCGGCGATCTGCTGACCCGACCTACAAGGCTTCAATACAACTCATCAGAACGATGAGGCGGCGCAAGGATGGCAAAACGTCTTTCACTTCGAAAAGCGGCATCAGGGGCAAGGGCACTGGCTTGCCAGCCCGGTGCGGCAATGTGGCTGGCTGGCTTGTTGCTTAAGGCAGCCTCGGATGTCTTGGCTGTCCTGGAGGTATGTGATCACGGCACACCGCTCGTAACGACGCTGAGTTCCATGTCTCCATGGTTGGCAAGCTACAGCGTCGGCGGATTCATATGCGGCTGTGTGGCTGCTTTCATAATGGTTGCGACGGGTACGCGACGCCTGGGGGCGCGCAGCATCTGTACCGCGAGCTTCGCAGCCTGCAATGCGCTCCTTCTCTACCTGCTCGTGGCTTCGCAGTTGCGGCACATGGACGTGTATGGAACGGACCCATTCATGGTCTTGGGGATGTACGCATGGGGCATCGCGGCAGTATTGGCGATTCTGGCTACGGGCGTGCGCGAGGCGCGCCTTCGGCGAACGCGCCGTCGTCGTACCTTGTGTGCACGGTGCGGCTATTCGTTACGCGGCCTTCGGGAGCCTCGGTGCCCAGAATGCGGGGCCTCGTTTGCGAAGACGCAGGTTTCATTGTTAGAGCCATGGCAGCAATCGGGGCGACGATAGCCAACTACAGGGCTTGGGGTCAGAGTGCATTCCGTCGGCAGTGTTTCTTGGCGACACCGATGCAAGCGAGTTGCGCGGGGCGTGGACGACACGGGCAAGCCCTTTCCCGACGTGACGTCGGGACCCATGCCACCCGGCAGTGTGCGGCTGCTGGGCTGTCGGCGGGGCGCGGTGGCGTTGGCGGAGGTGGCCGTGCGCGTTCTTGGCCCCCTCCCGATGAAGCGCCGAACAGAAGGTGGATGGTCACGAACAATTCGAGAAGCCGCGGAAGACTGATCTTCCTTTTGTGGCACGCTCCTCTTGTTCGATTCGTCGTGAGCTTCGAGCGCTTCGTGGTAGATCACATGGTCCGGCGTCGTCGGCCGACTAAAGAAGCGGGCACGCGGAGGCGCCGGCTTCGAGATCGACCGTGGCGTCGGGGTATCTCTCGGCAAAAAGATGGCGCTTGATCTGGAACTCGGCCTGCTGTAGCACGGCCTGATCGGGGAACTTGTCCCGCACGAGGAACAAACCCAGCACCACGAATCCCATCATCGTCGGCCACCGGCCTTCCGTCAGTCACGGAAGACATCGGGATAGATACGGGCGTGGCGTTTTCGTTTCTGGTAGGCCTTGGCCAGGTCCAGGAAGATTTCGATATCGCGGTCCGTGTTGGCGTTGACGCCGTCGAAATGCAGCGCGCGGATCGGCAGGCCGTCGTGGGCCTCGCTGACCGCCGGATAGACCGCTTCGCAGATGATGCCGTTCATGCAGGTGAACGGGCTGATGTCGATGATGCCGTCGGCACCCTTGCCGTACAGGTAGATCGTCTTGCCGACACTGAGGACCATCTCGCCGAGACAGCCCTCGGCGGGCAGGTACGGCTGCGATGCCTGCAGCACCTCGCGCACGTCATGTGGCTCTTCATAGCCTTTGAGGTCTTCGGCGACGGGCGCGACCAGCGTGTGCTCATATTTGCGCTGCAGATGTGTCTTGATCTTGAGTTTGAGGAAGTCGGTGTTGAACCAGCCCTGATTCCGGAGGATGCCCGATTCCTGCGACCAGTTCGTGTACCAGACCCACTCGGCGATGTCGGATATCCAGCACTCACCGCCGAGCCGCTCGACGCGCCGGGCCGTGTCATCGTTACTGAACGTGTTGAGCCGGCAGAAGATCTCGCCGACCAGGCCGATCAGCGGCCGGCCCTTGACGTACTTCGCCGGCACCGCGCGGAAACGGTCGCGCATACGTTCGATCGCGTGGACCAGTTCACCAAGCCGCCGCCTGACCGGGATGTTCGGCTTGCACAGGAGCGCTTCCATCTGTTCGATCGAGTCCTGGAACACGGCGTCGGCATCGCCCGCGTTCGTTTCGTAGGGCCGCGTCCTGAGCAGCAGCTTGAGCGCGATATCGCCGCACACCACCCCCATCCAGGTGGTGCGCATCAGCTCGGTAGCCTGCTCGCCGACACCTTCGTAGCCGTTCTTGCTGGAAGGCGAAAAGACGATCGCGTCGCCGTAACCCTGCTCGGCGAGCGTGCGCTTGAGGTAGGGTGCGTACTGGCCGAAGCGGCACGGGCCGTGTGCCGTCGCCATGAAGAACGCCGTCTTCTTCGCGTCAAAGCCGGGCTGGCGACAGACCTTCAGAAAATCGCCCAGCGTGACCTTGTGCGGCAGGCATTCCTCACCGCTGGCATGCAGCCCGCCGAGTTCGAGCGTCTCCGAGTCTGAATCCGGCGACACGGTCGCATCGATGCCCACGGACCGGAACGCGGCGGCGATCAGCCTTGCGCCGGCGTAGGCCATCTGGGGGATGTAGAGTGTCCGGCCCTCGAGGGGTCGGCGGCTTCGATCGGTTTGCTGCTCGGTTTTCGCCACCATCGCAGGATTCCCTTGCTGTCGAGATACGCCTCGCATCGCGTCATGACGCCCGCATCATTGGAATGGCCGTCAAATTGCAGCGTAAGGAACGGCTTGCCGGATGCCGGGCGAATGAAGCCCTTCACGAATGAATCAGGCCCGCACTTGAAGTTTGTGATGTAGACAATGTGCAGGTGCGGGTACTGTGCCACAAGTTTGGCCGCAGCGAGAATGCGGCGGCCATAATCCCAGAACATGTTGTCGTTGATATCGCGGACGTCGATGTCGGCCAGCGGCAGCGCATCGATCGGCAGCACATTCACGCCGTAGTGCTCCCGCAGCTTGCGGGCCGTTGACAGACTGACGCCGGCGTCGTGGATATTGTAGGGGCGGCCAACGACGACCATGCCGCTTTCGCCGGCACGATCGAGGATGGCCAGCGCTTCGCGGCCGGCCTGCTGATACGCGGCGCGGAATCGCTGCAGGGCGCCCCACGCTCGCTGGAACGCGCGTTCCGCGACGGTCTTCTGCGTGCCGAGATCGGTTGCCACCTGGACCAGGGCCTCGCGCAGGCGGTCCGGCCCCTCGCGCAGTCGCAAGGTGGGGCAGAGGATCCGGCCTTTCCAGGCCCGGAATTGCGGTACCTGGCGGACAACGAACGGCAGCGTCTGGCCCCACGGACAGACGTGGCTCTCGTTGTCCATGAATTTCGTTTCGGCCGACAGGATGTTCGGAAGCCAGATGTAGTCCACCTTGTGGTCAACCAGCTCGCGGACATGTCCGTGGGCTACGACGATCGGGAAGCAGGGCTCGGCGACAACGCAATCGAGGCCGTTCTGGACCGTGCGCCGGTTGGTTTCGCCGGAGACGACCACCCGGAAGCCACAGTCACGGAAGAACCGTCGCCACAAGGGCAGCAGGTCAAAGGTGTACATGGCCATCGGCAGGCCGATGCTGACCATCGCGCCGGCCGGGTCGCCGTCATCGTCCGCGTCGAGCAGTTCGCGCCGCAGCGCGACGAGGTCGGGAATCAGCGGTTTGCGGTCGGTCTTGGTCCGCTTGCGATAGCGGTCGGAGCACTTGTCGCCCCAGTAGGTCTTTTCGCCCTCGACCGTGAACTCCTGCACCGAGCAGTGATTGCCGCAGGCCTTGCAGGTGAACTCGCGGAGCGTGTAATCGACCTTGCCGAGGTCGTAGCCGCGGAACCGGCTCGTTCGGCCCGTTGCGGTGACCTTCTCCTTCGCCAGCATCGCCGCGCCGATCGCGCCGAGCACCGCATTGTGCGGCGGGACGATGATCTCCTTGCCCGTGATGGCGCTGAACGCGGCGGCGACGGCGTCGTTGTACGCGGTACCGCCCTGGAAAAAGACGCAGTCGCCGATCGGACGCCCGCGGACGACGCGGTTGATGTAATTGTAGCCGATCGAGTAGGCCAGGCCGGCGATGACATCCTCGCGCTTGGCGCCGCGCTGCATGCACGTGTTGACGTCACGCTCCATGAAGACCGTGCAGCGCTCGCCGAGCTTGATCGGGGCTTTCGAGGACAGAGCGAGCTGGGCGAATTCGCCCTTGATCGACACGCCGAGTTCCTCTGACCGCTCTTCCAGAAAACTGCCCGTGCCGGCGGCGCAGGCCTCGTTCATCGTGAAGTCCACGACGACCGTATCCAGCGAGCCCTTGCCCTCCGGCTGGAGGCTGATGTACTTGCTGTCCTGGCCGCCGATCTCGAAGATCGTGTCGGGACGTCGCTTGAGCAGGCGGTCGCCGATGAACGTAGCGCCGGTCTTGTGCGCGGTGATTTCGTCGTTGATGCTGTCGGCGCCGACCAGCTCGCCGATGAGTTCGCGCCCGCTGCCGGTTGAGCCGACCGCGCGGATTCGCACGCGTGCGCCGACCGCTTCATCGAGTTCGCGGAGGCAGCGCGAGACGACCTCGATCGGGCGGCCCTCGGTGCGGGTGAAGATCGAATGGACCACGTCGCCATGCTCGTCGATCACGACCAGCTTCGTGCCGACCGAGCCGATGTCGAGCCCGAGGTAGGCGTCCACGATCGAGCCGTCTTCCGGGAACGTGTACTCGGTGACTTGGTCGCGGAGCAGCGTGACGCGATCAAGCGTCAGCGGGGCCGACCGGGCGAAGGCCGCTTCGCGAGTTGCGGCGTCCACGCCGAGCCGCGAAAGGCTCTCGCGAATGTTCGGGCGGTCCG
>JAFGKA010000124.1 GCA_016928855.1 Phycisphaerae bacterium | reverse complement strand
TGGAACCTCGATGCGCCGTCGGCCGCCGAGGCGACGACACCGGCGATTGAGGCGGCACTGACGAGCGGCTGCCTGAGCACGGTCTATCTCGCGCAATCGCTGAGCCGGCGGGAGAACGCGGACCTGCCGCGTCTGTGGCTTGTGACACGCGGGGCGCAGTCGGTCGAAAGCCAGACCGAATCGGTCGCGGTGGTTCAGGCGCCGGCGCTCGGGATCGGTCGTGTTGTCGTCAACGAGTATCCGCAGTTGCGGACGATGCAGGTGGACCTGAGCCCGACGGCGCCGGACGTGGAACTGGATGCTCTGGTTGCCGAGCTGGGTGCCGATGATCGGGAAGATGAGATTGCGCTGCGCGGCGAGGGGCGTTACGTGCATCGCTTCGTCGCGTGCACGCTCGATACGATCGGCACGGCCGCCGAGCGGACCGCGCCGGTGCCGTGCCGGCTCGAAATCTCGAAATTCGGCGTGCTGGACCAGTTGGCGTTCCGCGAGATGACTCGCCGTGCGCCGGGTGCCGATGAAGTGGAGATCCAGGTCTGCGCAGCCGGCCTCAACTTCGCTGACGTGATGAAGGGCCTGGGCCTCTACCCAGGCCTGCCGGACGGGCCGGTGCCGCTGGGCATCGAGTGTTCGGGCGTCATCACGGCCGTTGGCTCCGACGTGGACGAATTCTCCGTCGGCGACGAGGTCATGGCCATTGCGTCGTTCAGCTTCGGCACGCACGTGACGACGCCGGCGCACCTGGTCGCACGCAAGCCGGCGCACATCGGTCTGGAAGAGGCGGCGACCGTGCCGGTGGCGTTCCTCACGGCGTACTATGCCCTGGAATACCTCGGCCGACTGCGGGCGGGCGAGCGCGTGCTGATCCACGCGGCGACCGGCGGTGTCGGGCTGGCCGCGATTCAGATCGCCCAGCGCGCCGGCGCGGAGATCTTCGCGACGGCCGGCACGCCGGAGAAGCGCCATTTCCTCCATTCGCTCGGTATCGACCACGTGTACGATTCCCGCAGCCTGGCGTTCGCGGATGAGATCATGCGGGATACCGGCGGCGAAGGCGTGGACATCGTTCTCAATTCGCTTGCCGGTGAGGCGATCGGCAAGAGCCTCGGCCTCCTGCGCGATTACGGGCGATTCCTCGAAATTGGCAAGCGCGACATCTACGCCAACAGCCGCATCGGCCTGCGTCCGTTCCGCAAGAACGTTTCGTTCTTCGCCATCGACCTCGATCGCGGCATGCGTGAGCGGCCGGACCTGTTCGCGTCGCTTTATCGTGAGATCGTGCAGTGCATGTGCGAGCGGACGCTCGGGGCGATTCCGTACCGCCTGTTCGGCGCGTCGCGCGTGGTCAGTGCGTTCCGGCACATGTCGCAGGCGAAGCATATCGGCAAGGTCGTCATCGGCCTGCAGGATCCGAACATCCGTGCGGTGCCCGCCCGGCATGATCGGATCACGCTTCGGGCCGACGCGACGTATCTGATCACCGGCGGGCTCGGCGGCATCGGTCTGCTGGTCGCCGAGTGGATGATCGAACGTGGAGCACGCCATCTGGTGCTCGTGGGCCGGCGGGGGATTCATTCGGCCGAGTGCCAGGAAGCGATCGACGCGATGCGCGCGGCTGGCGCCGAGGTCGTTGTGGCGCAGGCCGACGTGGCCCGCGAGGCGGACGTCGCGCGTGTCATTGCTGACATCGCGCGCACGCTGCCGCCGCTGCGGGGCGTCGTGCATGCGGCGATGGTGCTCGAGGATTGCCTGCTGTTCAATCTCGACGCCGAGCGGCTGTTCAAGGTGACCGCCCCCAAGATCAACGGGGCGTGGAACCTGCACACGCAGACGCTCGATCTGCCGCTGGATTTCTTCATGCTCTTCTCGTCGATGTCGTCGATGTTCGGCATCTCGGGCCAGGCGAACTACGGCGCAGCCAACGCGTTTCTCGATGCCCTTGCGCACGAACGCCGTTCGCGCGGCCTGCCCGCGCTGACGATCAACTGGGGCTCGGTCGGTGGTGTGGGCTACGTGGCCCGCCACAAAGAGATTGTCGAGCGGTTCGATCGCGACGGCGTGCAGAGCCTGCCGCCGGACGATGCTCTGAACCTCATGGAGCGACTGCTGGAACAGGAGGCCGTCCAGGTTGGCGTGATGCGGCTCGACTGGCGAAACTGGCGGGGCTTCACACAGACGGACGCGGTATCGCCGCGTTTCCTCGCGCTCGTTCGTGCGGCGGCGACACACGCTTCGGCCTCGGCCGGCGACGAAGGGCTCTCGACGCGCAAGGCGCTGCTGGCGGCGCCGCCGGAACAGCGCATGGAGCGTATGCAGGAGATTCTGCGGACGCAGGTGGCCCGCGTGCTCGGTGCGTCCGCCGAACACCTTGACATCAACAAACCGCTGACCGAACTCGGCCTCGATTCGCTGATGGGCGTGGAGTTGCGCAACTGGATCGAGGGCGAGCTGCGGTTGTCGCTGCCGACGGTCGAGCTGATGCGCGGCCCGAGCGTGGTGCGGCTGGCGACCGTGCTGCTG
>JAFGKA010000015.1 GCA_016928855.1 Phycisphaerae bacterium | reverse complement strand
CGCCTAAGGACGCTCTTCTTCGTCCGAATGTTCGTCATCGTCGTCGTATTCGTATTTCCACGAGTCGGTCTCTTCCGTCTCGTCGATCTCGCGTTCGACGTGGCGGAACATCTTCTCCTGCAACGGCGCGAGCCGCTTGTAGATCTCGAGCGTGGCCTGATACGCGCGCACCATCGTATCGATCTTCGTCAGTTGGGCGTCGATCTTGATGAGCTGCCACTTCGTCAGGCATTCGGGCTCCTTGATGTTCGTGAACGGATTGCACGAAAAGCCGATCCCGCCGTCCGGGCCGACGATGAAGTATTCGCAGTCTTTGCATTGGATCACAGGGCACCTCCAAGGGCCGGCAAACTTACATTCTATGGCCGCGGCCGGCGGGCTTCAAACACGGCGCTCCATGCATTGACCCCATTGTGACGCGGTTTGTGGTATATTCACGCCGTGAGGGGTGGCCGGGTTCATGGTGTGAACGGGGACGAACATCGCCGTGGGGGGCGTGGAGGAATACGCATGTCGTCATCGAGTTTCGGGCGAATTCCGTGGGTCGCCCTTGTGGCCGTGCTTGTCGCGTCGGCCGGGTTCAGCGAGGAATGGGCCTGCGCACAAACGACACAGGCGGCATCGTCGCAGCCCAATATTGTGTTTCTGCTGACGGATGACATGCGATGGGATGCGATGGGCTGCGCGGGGATGGCGAATCTGCGCACGCCGAACCTGGACCGGCTCGCCGGCGAGGGGGTGCGGTTTGCGAACATGTTCTGCACGACGTCGATCTGTGCCGTCAGCCGGGCGAGCTTTCTGACCGGTCAGTGGGCCAGTCGGCACGGCGTGCAGGATTTCGCCACGCCGCTATCGGCCGAGGCGTTCGCCGAGACCTTCCCCGCGCTGCTGCGCCGCGGTGGCTATCGCACCGCGTTCGTCGGCAAGTGGGGGCTGGGCGATCCGCTGCCGACGAAGGAGTTTGACTACTGGGACGGCTTTCCCGGCCAGGGCAAGTACTTCGAGAAGGAAGGCGCCGAGCACCTGACACGGATCATCGAGCGGAAGGCGCTGGAATTCGTCAAGACGTGCGAGGCGGATCGGCCGTTCCTGCTGTGTTTGAGCACCAAGGCCCCGCATGTGCAGGACAGCCACCCGAAACAGTTCCTGCCCGACCCGATGTATGACGCGTTGTACGCCGACGTGACGTTCCCGCCGCCCGTGACGGCGAACGAGCAGGCCTTCAAGGCGCTGCCCGACTTCGTGCAGAACTCCGAAGGCCGCACACGCTGGCAGCGACGCTTTGCCACGCCCGAGCAGTATCAGGAGTCGGTCCGCAACTACCACCGGCTCATCGCGGGCGTTGATCGGCTCGTCGGGCGGCTGCGCGAGGCGCTCGATGCGGCGGGCCTGGCCGACAATACGGTGATCCTCTTCACGTCGGACAACGGGTTCTTCCTCGGCGAGCACGGCCTGGCCGGCAAGTGGCTGATGCATGAGGAGTCGATCCGGCTGCCGTTGATCGTGTGCGATCCGCGGGTGTCGCGGCCGCGTCGAGGCCGCGTCGAGGCTCGCATGGTGCTCGTGCCGGATGTGGCCCCGACGATCTGCGAACTCGCCGGCGTGATGGTCCCAATCCGCATGCAGGGCAAGAGCCTCGTGCCGCTGGTCGCCGGTCGCGATATTCCGTGGCGCGGCGAGTGGTTCTACGAGCATCATTACAGCCATGGAGGCCGGATCCCGCAGACTGAGGGCGTGCGGACCGAGCGATGGAAATACATCCGCTACATCGAGCACGACCCGCCGGTCGAAGAGCTGTACGACCTGGTGAACGATTCCGTCGAGCAGCGCAATTTCGCCGAAAATCCGGAACACGCATCCACGCTGGAGCAACTGCGCGAACGATGGCGTGTGCTGAAAGCCGAGGCCCGGTGAGCCGAGAAGAAGAGAACCGGGGATGGGCGCGCGAATGGATCGGATGGACGAAATAAACATCATGGACAGTAGACAAGACCGGGTCCATTCGCGGTTCAACGGAGGCGGGCCCAAGGTGGCATTTTACGGTTGATACTCGGCCCAGGCCGAGCGGCCGGCGGCGGAGGTGTGCCAGTGGTCGAACAGGACGCATTCCCTGTGATGCTTTTCCGGGATGGTGAACTCTGATTCCTCTCGCCACTCGGTCAGTTCTTCGATGATCCTGTCACGCGTCGTCTCACCGGCGAGCGCGGGAGCGAGTTCGTACGGGTCCTTGCTCAGGTCGAACTTGTACACCGTCTCGCTGCCGGGCCAATAGAGCCATTTCTGGTTGCCCTCGATCACGCCCATCGCGCTGCCGGCGAACCAGGACGCGAAGCGCTGCCGGCGGTTCGGGTCCGACGGCGTGAATGCGTCCTTGCCCTCGAAGCCGGCGCCGGCGAGATCGAAGCCGATCAGCGTCAACAGCGTCGGGGTGACGTCCATCTGCGAGCACGGCCAGTCGATCCGCCGTCCCGCGGCGATGTGGCCGGGCCAGCGAATGACCCAGGGCACACGGATGATCTCCTCGTAAGGAACCCACCGGCCACGGCTGCATTCCGGGCGGAAGCTCTCGCCGTGGTCGCCCAGGACGCACAGGATCGTGTTTTCGCGCAGGCCCCGTTCATCGAGTTGCTGGCAGAGTCGTTCCAGGAAGGCGTCGGTGAACCGGACCGCGTGTTGGTATTTCTCGCTCGGGCCTTCCGGAGCAGCGCCAAACCAGGCCGGGACGTCGGACGGCTTATGGGCGACGGTTGTGATCAGCGTCAACAGGAACGGGCGCGACCCCTGTTCGACCCATTCGAGTGCCGGCTCGATCACACGGAAATCATCGCCGCTGAAGAAGCCCACGTCCGCGGATGGATCGCCGAGGTTCTCGCGGAACCACGCCCAGTCGAACCCCAGGTTCGCAAAGAGGCCTGGCCCGCACTCGAACATGCCGGTGGACATCTCGAAGAACGCACTGCGGTAGCCGACCCGCCTGAGGAGCGTCGCCAGGCTTTCGTACGGCCGGGTGACGGGCACGGCTTCGGCGAAGTCGGCTTGAAGGTCCGGCGTGCTCCCCGTGAGCGTGGCCCAGAACGCCTTGGTCGTGTGCGATACCACGACGCGTGTCGCGGCGAATTCCGCTCCCTCCGAGGCGAGTCGGGCCAGCGTCGGTGTGGTTTGTGGTGCCGACGCATGCAACGACGTCGCCTGGTACGAGACGCTTTCGAGCAGGACCAACACCACGTTGGGCAGTTCCGCGCCGCGGGCCTTGGGCAGGCCGACGCGGCGCTCGCCCGCGCGAGCGATCACCCGGGATTCAGGTTCGCCATTGCGCAAGGTCAAGGCGTGCCAGTGGCTGCTGAATCCAAGCAGCTCCCCGGCCGCGCCGAGACTGGTGTCCCGCGGGCATGCCGTCGCCGCGGCGAGTCCAACGGTCGCGATGAGAGCCGCCAACATGGTGTTCCGGATGTAGTAGCTCCGGTTTGTCGCCACGGGGTCGGGGCGTGCCAGCCGCCAGAAGAACCACGCGCCCAACGCGACCACGGCCAACAGGGCCGCCGTGGCCAAGGCGGCGTGGTGGAGCAGGTGGACCCAGACGAAGCGACCGAAGACGGCCGGGTGTTTGAGAACGGTCAGCAAGGTCCCGGGTTGAAGCTGCACGCCGGCGGAAACGAGATTGATGGCGTTGGCCAGGGACCAGAGCATGACCATGCCGGCGAAGATCATGACGCCGCGGCTCGTTCCGCGGCTTGGATGTCCGAGGTAGGACAGTGTGATCGCCAACGTGGCGGCGGCGAAGAAGGCTAGATCCGGCAGCGTGACGAGGAGGATGGCTCGCGCGAACCCGGTGGTCTGGAGTTGGACGATGGCAAACCCCTTGGCGACGACTGTGGCGAGCAAGCCGACGCCGAGCAGAAAGACTTCGGTTCGGTGCCAGAAGCGTCCCTCGCGGGGCCCCGGCTCTTGCGCGCATGTTCGTGCGTGGTCTTTCCCCGGCGGCAGCGCCGGCGCGGATCGTTCGAGGTCGTTACAGGGGCTTGGGCCGTTGGCCTGCGCGCTTTCCATCATCGACTCGGCTCGACACGTGTTCTTCCGTGGCGATCGGAAGTGTAACGGCGCCATCGTACTCGAAAGCCAACGGAACACGCCAGTGAGCATGCGGTGGTATTCGATGCCGGGTGTCCCAGATTGTGATGAGGCGTAAAAAAAGTTCGGGCATCGCAGGAGAATCGGTTTCGACTCCCTGCGATGCCCGGTACTACCATGCGTTGCCGCAGCGCGTGCACGCAACGACAACGCAAATCGCGGAGGTTGGAAAGGAGAGAATCTTCCGGCTACACCGCGGTGTATTCAGTTTCGAGGCGCTGCCGGCACGCCCGCCGGCACAGCCACCGGGCGGGATACTACCACGGCGCAACGGCAATTGCAATAGAGAATATCATATCGTGACAAATTTTTATGCTACAGGTTATATCGTTGAAGTTTTGTAAATGGTTTACAAATATGATGTTGTGTCTTTTTCAGTCTTGCGTCTGGATTCCTATCGTGATAAATATCACATCGTGATAGATAGGGAAACGGGCCGGGTTCGTTATTGATGAATCGAACGGCCGGCGGTAAGGTGTCGGCATGCTTCGGTCAGCGAGACAGGTTTCCGTGGGATGGTCTCTCACGTGCTCAACGGCGGCGTGGGTCGGACGGCACTGTTCGAGAGGGCGGTCGACAGAACATGATTCGGACCGGAAGGCGAACCTGCCCCGTTCTCTTGGTCTGCATGTGAAGCTACAAATACCGAATGAAAGGAGCGAGTAGCATGCGCCGTCTCTACCTGTTCCTCATATTGGTAATGGCCGGTCGTTGCCTGGCCCAGTCGGATGACACGATGGGCTTTCTCCTGTCGCCGAAGCTCGGGCAGCAGAAGATCTCGGCCAACTACGCGGTCGATCATCATTTTCAGGAGGACGCGGGTCCGGGCGACCGGGAGATGGGCTTTACGAAGCACGGTATGAGTTTTCGGCTGCCCCTGTCGCAGGACGAGACGCGCGAGTGGACAGTCGGGGGCGGGGTGGGGGTGCTCGACTTCGACACGAACGCGATTTTCCCGGACTCGTCGTGCCTGTGGCGAGCGGATCGGTTTCCCGGGGAGCTGTGGGATCTGCGCCTGGACACAACGTACCGGTGGCGGATGGAGAACGGTTGGATCGCGGGCGGTCAGCTCGCGGTGAACTCGCCGAGTGACCGGCCGTTCGCGAGCTTGGAAGAGATGGCGGTCATGTTCAACGCGTTCGCGCGCATTCCGCAGGGGGAGTCGGACGCGTGGGTGCTGTTCCTGAATTACTCGAGCAACCGCGAGTTCCTCCAGCATATCCCCATTCCGGGCGCTGGTTACCAGTTGAAGCGTGAGCGGCTGTCAGCGCTGCTGGGCCTGCCGCTGTCCAACGTGCACGTCGAGCCGTTGGACTGGCTGCATCTGGATGCGAGCTACTTCATCCCACGCACGATCCACGGCCAGGTGAGCGTTCTGCCGATCGAGACGGTGCGGTTCTACGCGGGTTACCACTGGACGAACAACCGCTTCCTGCGGCACGACCGGGCGGATGACGACGACCGGCTATTCTACTACGAGCAGAACGTCAAGGGCGGCGTCGAGTGGAAGATCACGGAATGGATGTCGGTGGATGTGCATGGCGGGTACGCGTTCAACCGGCTCTTCTTCGAGGGCGAGGAATACGACGACCGGGACCAGAACCGGATTGATATGGACGACGGGCCGTTTCTGGGGGCGCAGATCGCGGTTCGGTTTTGAATAAGGGAAAGAGGCGGGACCGCCATCCAATGGGCGGAATAATGACACTACCGTCGCCGGCTGCCCTATACTCGGGCGATGAATCCACCGGAGCGGGGCCGGAAAACGGGACAAGCCGGAAAACGGGACAGGTTCGTCTTAAGCAACGTATGGAGCGAGATGATCAGATATGCCCCGGCCCAACGAACGAACCTGTCCCGTTGTCTTATCTGGAGTCCACAGTAGAGCCGCGCGGCCGACCGAAAAAACTTGTGGAAACGCAGGAAGAGGGCTAAAATGGCAAGAAAAGACTCCCGACCCCTTTTCTTTGCCCTTTTCTTTGCCAAAGACAACTAATGTAACAAATAAAAGAGAATCGAAATGAAGAGATTGAGAGTCCTTTTCGGCTTGCTGGCACTAAGCCTGATGATGGTCATGCCGGCAGTGGCTGCTGATTACGATGTGGTGATCAACAACGGCCGGGTCATGGACCCGGAAACGAATTATGACGCCATTGCCAACGTCGGCATCCAGGACGGTCGGATCGCCGTCATCACCAAGGAAGCCATCAGCGGCAAGGAGGTCATCGATGCCACGGGCCTGGTGGTGGCGCCGGGATTTATCGACGGACACCAACATTGCATCGAACCCTATCAATACCGGTTGATGCTGCGGGACGGTCGTACGACGCTTCTGGACACAGAGATCGGCGCTCACGGTCCAAAACTCGACGAGTGGTATAAACGGCGAGAAGGAAAAGCACCGGTGAATTTCGGTGTGGCGGTGGCTCACGAATTTGCCCGTGCGGAGGTGTTGGACGGCTTTAAAGACTGGAAACATCTTTACACTCCCGACGCCGCGCAATCCCGTCTCACAAAGGAGGGGTGGTCGAAGACCCGGCCGACCCTGGAGCAGGGTAACCAGATCCTTGCCCTGATTGACGAAGGCCTGCAGCAGGGAGGGCTGGGAATCGGTTCTACCGTTGGCTACATGCGCGCGGGGGTATCGGCCCGCGAGATATTCGAACTGCAAAAGCTGGGCGGGCGCTATGGCCGCTTTATCGCCATGCATTTCCGTTATACGCCCGGTGATGATACCACCGAAGTCAACGGCATTCAGGAGATGCTGGCCAATGCGGCGGCATTAGGGACACCGGCCATCGCCTCCCATTTCAACAATCCGGGATACAATATGGTGCATGAGCTT